>DTYX01000151.1 GCA_012961655.1 Candidatus Poribacteria bacterium | reverse complement strand
AGATTTGTTGATTCTAAAATATTTGCGTTAATTTCCTTTTTTGGGGTCCATCAACAAGTTTGTAACACCACCGGATAAAGTTCCCTTCCTTCCATTCCTCCATCCTTCCAACCTTCCATTCCGCCGAAGGCAACAAACCACTTTGTCGCCTAACTTTCTTATGCGCCGTATAGGTCTAATTTCCCCGTTGTCCCATATTTCTCGATGAATTCTCGGCGCGGTTCGACGTTATTGCCCATTAATATGGTAAACATTCGGTCGGCTTCGATTACGTCTTCGAGTTTGACCTGCAAGAGTATTCGTTCATTAGGGTCCATAACGGTTTCGCGCAATTGGTCTGCGCTCATTTCCGCCAAGCCTTTGTAGCGATAGATGGTTATACCGCGCCGGCCAATTTCGAGAATCTGGTCGAGCAATTCCCAGATAGAATTTGCCGTAGGTTGTCCGTTGTCGCCGTCTGTGATGGTAAACAGAGCAGATGTTTCAGAAGTTGGCTTATTTGAATCCGTTTGAAAGTCACTGGGTAGAATATCATATCGCCGCAGGTTTGCCATCAGACTGTTCAACTCTTTGATTTCCGGCATATCTGAAACATCCTCAACAATTGCTTCCCCGACGTCTTCGGAATTATCCACCTGTTCCTCGCCTTGCTCTAAAAGCAATTGAAGTCGTTTCGACTGAGCTGCCTCTAACAGCTCTTCAATTCCCTCGTCTTCAAACCTGAAATACTCCCCTTTATCAGTCTTAATCCTGTATAATGGTATGTGTTCTTCTTTCCTGGCTTTGTATGGATGTGTCCTATGCAGATACTGAGCGAAGAGGCGTTCTGTGTCTATCCCTTTGCGGGAAAGCTCTTTGACAACTTTTTCTACTTTCAGAATCCATTGTACTATACTGTGATACTGCGTCTGAGTATAGGGTTTACTACGTCTGTTATTACGCAGCTTAGTGCTTTCCATGGCTAATTCCATCAGATAGTTATTTAATTGCTCATCATTCGCGATGTACTGCTGTCGTCTGCCTTTTGTAATCCGATATAAAGGCGGCTGGGCAATATACAAGTTGCCGTTGAGCACCAATTCCGGCATTTGTCGGAAGAAGAAAGTGAGCAGCAGTGTCCGAATATGTGCGCCATCGACGTCGGCATCCGCCATCAAAATAACTTTGTGATACCGGAGCTTTTCGAGAGAAAAATCATCCTTCCCAATGCTTGTGCCAAGCGCGGTGATGATAGATTGAATCTGCTCATTTGAAAGCACCTTATCCAGACGCCACTTGGCGACATTGATGCCTTTCCCCCTTAATGGCAATATTGCCTGGAATTCCCTGTATCGTCCCATCTTAGCGGTGCCGCCGGCTGAATCGCCCTCAACTAAGAAGACCTCACATAATGCCGGGTTACGTTCGGAACAGTCAGTTAGCTTTCCGGGCATGGAAGCGTTATCCAAGACTCCTTTGCGTCGCGCCAGGTCTTTCACTTGTTTCATTGCTTCTCTAACTTGCGCGGCTTTGATGCTTTTGTCAATGATTTTCTTTACCACCTCTGGATTTTTCTCAAGGTAATCGTCCAAACACTCGTTGACGAAGGATTGCACGATACCTTCCACTTCGGTATTGCCCAGCTTGGATTTCGTCTGCCCTTCAAATTGTGGTTCGGGAACTTTTATGTTGATGACAGCAATCATGCCCTCTCTTATATCTTCTCCGGAGAGGTTGCCTTTGATATCTTTAAGCAATTCATTATTTTTCGCATAAGCGTTAAATGTACGTGTCAGCGCAGCCTTAAACCCCGTTTCATGAAATCCACCGTCGCTGGTGCGGATACTGTTTGCATACGAGAGAATCGTTTCAGTGTAGGTATTGTCCACGAATTGCAGCGCAATTTCTATGTAGACATTATCTCTTTCGCCTTCAAAGTAAATGGGCGAGTCATGCAAAACCTCCTTATTCTGGGTATGATATCCAACGAAAGATGAAATACCGCCATCATATTGAAAAACATGCGGCTCGCGTTGTAAATCCCCCCTAACCCCCCTTTGAGAAAGGGGGGAACCGTCTCCTATTGGCCGTTCATCTTTGAGGGTAATTCTGACGCCTTTGTTGAGAAAAGCCAATTCGCGCAGACGCTCCGCAAGTCTATCGTAGCTGAAAGTGATATCTTCAAAAATCTCGGCATCCGGCATGAAAGTTATACTTGTGCCGGTCTTTTTGCTAATGCCAGTTACTTCTAATTTGGTAACGGGTATGCCGCGTTGATATTTTTGATGATAAACTTTGCCATCTCGACGCACTTCCGCGACCAGCCATTCAGAGAGCGCATTGACGCACTTTAGCCCAACACCATGCAGCCCACCAGCGACTTTGTACCCAATGTCACCTCGACCGTTAAATTTACCGCCAGCGTGGAGTTTTGTCAAAACCGCCTCCAAACCAGATACGCCGCTTTCATGCATATCCACGGGAATACCGATGCCATCATCGACTACTGAGACACTGCCATCAGCGTGAATGGTAACATTAATTTCGTTGCAGCGGCCAGCAGTCGCTTCATCTATTGAATTATCCACAATTTCTGTAACTAGTTGATGTAGACCCGATGGACCTGTGCTGCCAATGTACATGCTTGGGCGCATCCTTATCCCTTCCAAATCTTCAAGGACTTGGATGTCTTTTGCGGTATATTCTATATTTTCCATAATAGGATATTTATTCTCCTTTCTCCATTTGACTTGAGTAATCAGTCTATCTCTCCTTATTATCGGGCGCATCACTCACCATCCAATTTTCCTAATTTTGCGGACTTGTTTTGGTTGATGAAGATCCGCTTGAGAATCTCGCTCAGCTCTTCATCTTCCACGTCGGCAACGGTTTGATTGATAATTTTGAGTTCCTCAGGCCCAAGTTCAATATCTTCGAGTTTTGTTCTATAGTCCTCCTCGACTTTGATACGTCGTGGAGAGATTCTCTCTGATGGTCTATTCACTTTACCTATTTTGAAATCAATTTCCTTTACAACCTTGGCGCCCAGTTCTTCATTGATTTTTGCTATATATTGCATTCTGAGCAAATTAAGCTCCGTCAACCAGATTGAATCAGTAACAACCACAGACATTCTGCCGTTATCAATCCGAATCGGTTGGGAGTTTTGCGCGACATGCTCCCCAACCACTTCATTCCACAAAAACATCGCTTTCTGTTCGCGTATCTTTTTATCGTAGCCTAATTTACGGAATAGTCGTTCTAAGATCTGACTTATTTCAAGCGTTTGAGACATTAATGATTCCATTTTTGACCTCAAAAATTTTACATTTAGAGAGATTTAAACCATAAGACGAAGTTGTCGGTGAACGAAGTAAACATAAATTATTCAACTGAGTCGTCGTCACAAATACCTGAGCGTTCAATCTGTCAAGTAGATTAAACAGAAAAACCGCTCGATTCTGGTCGAGTTCCGATGCGACATCGTCAAGGAGAACAATTGGTAACTCACCGGTCTCAGACATAATTAAATCTATTTCAGCGAGTTTGAATGACAATGCTATTGTACGATGTTGTCCTTGTGAGCCAAAGCGTCTTGCCTCAAAGTTATTTAACGCAATTATCAGGTCATCACGATGCGGCCCAATGCTGGTCGTTCCTTTGAGTATGTCAACGTCCCGCGCTTCATATAGGGCATTATTATAGTTCCTCAACAGAGACTCAGATGCCAAAGACCTTGATTGAACTGCGTCAGTTTTATCACTCCAATTTAAACCTCTCCGATAGACGATATCCAGATGTTCATCAGCTTCGGTTAATTCCTTGTGTCTTTCTCTTGCCTGACTAGTAAGCTTAGCAATTATATCCGCACGCATTTCCATGATATTCGTTCCTATCTCAATCAATTGTTTGTCCCAGGGAGCTAACAAATCGACGGTAGCGCGCTTCTCTCTAATCTGTTTGAGCAATTTATTTCGTTGTTTTAAAACAAGTTGGTAATTTTGAAGACAACGCAAATAGGTGGGATTGATTTGAGAGATTAAGATATCTAGAAATTTACGTCGGTCAGCAGGCCCCCCCTTAACCAACGCTAATGATTCGGGAGAAAAGATAACTACACTCGTTTGTCCAATAAGATATGAACTCTTTCGCTGCAGCTTACCATTTATCTTAACACGTTTTAGACCCGAAAGAGTTTTGGAAATTTCCACAACTGTCGAGGATAATCGCGATTCAAGCCTCCCCTTTAAATTAAAAAAAACCTCACCATGTTTAATCAATTCATCGTCTATTCGAGTTCGATGCGATTTTGCGGTGCTGAGAAAATAAATGGCCTCAAGAAGATTGGTCTTCCCTTGAGCATTGTCTCCAACAATCAAGTTTATGGAACAAGGAAATTCCAACTCTAAGTTTGAATAGTTACGGAAATTCCGTAATAGTAAGCTTTTGAGTAACAAAGCTCAAACCTTTCTAGCCTTTCTAGTGTTTACCTGAGATTTTACTTGCCAAACAATTTCATCACTAATCCTATCACAAATGGTAGACCGAAGAAAATTATAGCAAAGCCAAAAGAGAGCCAATATTTTATGCTACTGATACTATCCTTTAACGATTCGATATCATCTTTAATCGCCATATTTTTGATATCATCCTTGGTCGCCATATTTTCGAGATTATACTTTGCTATTATATTTTCGATATCATCCTTAGTTGCCATATTTTCGATATCATCCTTAGTCGCCATATTTTTGATATCATCCTTGGTCGCCATATTTTGAATCTGATACTTAATAGCCTTTACCTCGTCTTTAATAACTGCGATGTCGTCCCTAGTAGCCATATTCTCTTCTATCCTGATTATCCTGCCAGGGAGGGTATTGCGGTACCAATCGATATAATCTATGGGTTCTTTTTTTGCTTTTTCTTCT
>DTYX01000150.1 GCA_012961655.1 Candidatus Poribacteria bacterium | reverse complement strand
CAAGCGCCCCAAGAAATCCCTGTAGGTGTTATCACAGCTCTTTGCGGTGGCCCTTTTTTTATCTATCTGCTTAGAAAACAGAAGAAATCGTTTTTTTAATTTTTAGGTAAATATGAACGCTGTTATTGAAGTTTACGACCTTTCATATAAATATAATCTCGACCGTAGTTTGGTTCTCAATCGAATTAATTTTGATGTTAGACAGGGAGAAATCCTGGGAATTGTTGGGCCAAACGGCTCGGGCAAATCAACTCTGTTAAAGTTATTAAGCGGGGTATTGAAGCCTGTTGAAGGACGCATCCTACTTTTAGGACGTCCCCTCGCGCGGCTCAATCACAAATCCATTGCTAAAATTATAGCAGTCGTCCCGCAAAATACAGTAATCAGCTTTCCTTTTACAGTCCGGGAAATCGTTTTGATGGGCAGGTCGCCGCATTTGGGGTTGCTTCAGATTGAGCGTGACAAAGATTTCAAAATCTCAGAACGAGCTATGATGTATACGAATTCACTGGAATTTGCCGATAGAAAAATTGACGAACTCAGCGGTGGAGAACGACAGAGAGTAATTATCGCCCGAGCGCTTGCCCAAGAACCCCAAATTATCCTTCTTGATGAACCCACCGTACACCTCGACCTCAAACACCAGATAGAGATATTTGACCTTATCAAGCAACTGAATATAGAAAACCTTATGACAGTGGTAGTTGTTTCCCATGACCTGAATTTAGCCGGAGAGTATTGTGACAGGTTTATCCTGCTAAGAGGGAGAGGTATATAAGATGGGCAGCCCCAAGGAAGTGATAACAGAAGAGGATATCAAAGCGGTCTATGATACTGACGTTTTGGTTTCAAAAAACCCGCTCAGCGGCTCGCCAAATGTTACTCTGATTAGCAAACAGCTCCTATCCTAGGACTCTGTTACTTTTGGTTTTATCTTTATCAGAGCTTCTTCCGTAGCTTTTGCACCCGCATCTATAAAGAATGCCGCTTTGTGATACATAGTTAAAAGCAGAACAAAGCAGTAGTGGCAAAATAGTGTCATTTGACATCACAATCAAAGGTAGAGGTATCATCCCTACCTTTTTTAAGGAGAAACATCATGAGCAAACCGAAAATTTTGTATCTACCCACCAAAAGTCATACCGAAAAAGTTTTTAAATCAGAAGTTTTCGAACGATTTCTGAGAAACTTCGATGTAACTCTCAACGAAACCGGCTCGAACTACACCAGCGAACGGGTCGCCTCGCAAATTCAGGGATTCGATGGATTGGTCACCGGCTGGGGTACGCCGCGCTTGACTGTGGAAGTGCTTGAAAATGCGGATAAACTACGCATCATCGCCCACTCGGCTGGCTCTGTCAAGGGTATGCTATCGGATGTTGTGGAAAAGTATCTTATCCCGCGTAACATCTGCGTCTTCAGCGCCAATGGCGCTATCGCCTGCAATGTGGCAGAACATACTATCGGCGCCCTGATTATGACCGCCCGCAGGTTCGTAGACCATGCGATTGCCATCCGGGAAGAGGGCGTCTGGAAGGATAGGGATATTCCTGGGAATGGCCAATTTCTCAGAGGAAGCGTCGTTGGCATCGTCTCTGCGAGTAAAGTAGGGAGAGAGGTCATCAGATTGCTTCAGCCATTCGATGTCAAGATTCTGATTTATGACCCATATCTGTCAGATTGGGAAACGGGACGATTAAATGTGGAGAAAGTGGAGTTGGATGATTTATTCGCACGGGCGGATTTTGTGACTGTGCATGCGCCGAGCATTCCTGAGACATGGGGCATGATAGGCGAAAAACAGTTGAAGCTGATGAATGACGGCGCGGTATTGGTCAATACTTCGCGCGGCAGAGTCATCGACCATCAAGCATTATTCACAGAGGCGCAAACAGGACGCATTTTGGTAACTCTCGATGTAACTGACCCCGAGCCTCTGCCGGCGGACAGTCCACTGAGAAGACTGCCCAATGTGTATATCACGCCCCATATCTCCGGAGCGGGTTACTACGGCTACTTCAAAATCGGTTCCACGACGGTTGAAGCGTTGGAGAATTTCTTCGCTGGCAAACCGGTCATTGGTGCAGTAGATTTGGACAAGTTCGCGCAATTAGCATAAGTGATACGACCTTTTTCAGTTAT
>DTYX01000149.1 GCA_012961655.1 Candidatus Poribacteria bacterium | reverse complement strand
TCTGTGTTTAATCGGTGTTAATCCGTGGCTGAAGATTTTGCCTAAAACTATCAGAACTTACTTAACAGCGCAGTAATATTGGAGGCATCAATAAGAAGCATCAATAAAATCTCTGATATACTCTCAGGACGCGGTATGTTCTCACGCTCAATGAGGAACAGTTCGACGATTACTGGATGAATTATGGCAAGATTACCATTACTGACGATATGGGTCAAACAATGAATGAGATTCAAATAACGGTTTTCAGTTTGTCGGGCGTCTTCCGAAAACTGCCGCCTGAACTGAAGCAGATTTCTTGGCACTCATCTTCGGCGGTGTTTTAGTGTCTGTTATTACCGGATTTTTCAACATTGGGGGAGGATAGGGTCCGGTGGCTCTACTGGACTTCAAATCCAGCTTCCGGCGTCAACGTCGGAGGTGGGTTCGACTCCCACCCTCCCCCGCCATTTTAGTAGTGGGCGGTGAGTATTAGCTTTATCATGAGAGAAAAATTAGCATCCACCAGAACTCAAAATATAATCGATACTCCGCATGTGTCATCGGAGTCGATGTATGGCAATAGTTTTCTGCTTTGAAACTTGCGCTACATCCTGCCGGCAATCCGCTTGGGTTACATCTTAATTTTTTCTCGCAGGAAATTTCTAATTGTGGTGGGGATATTAGATATGTCAGAATATGAAAATATCAACAGACGCGATTTTCTAAAGCGGCTCGTTGGTCTTTCCGCCGCGCCATTTCTCTTTTTTCTATCAGATGCGATGGGGCAGGAACAACCGCCAAATGTTATCCTGATTTCCATTGACAGTTTGCGAGCAGACCATTTGGGCTGTTACCGCTATCCCAAAACAACCTCGCCCAATATCGACTCTCTGGCAAATGAAGGAGTTGTGTTTACCAATGCGATAAGCACGACAACGTGGACTCTGCCTGCACACATCTCAATGCTCACTTCGCTCTACCCCGAAGTCCATCAGGTCATCCATGACGGTAAAAAATTGAGCGATAGGGCGGTCGTTTGCGCTGAAATAATGAAAGAGGCCGGCTACCTTACCGCGGGATTTGTGAGCGGACCATATCTATCCTCCAAATTCGGATACAATCAGGGATTTGACCTCTATGATGATTACACCATCAATTACTCCTCAAATGAAGCATCACACCATGGGATAACCTCGCCCCAAATTCATCGGCAAGTCATAAAATGGTTGAAACAGAGCTATCGTAGCCCTTTCTTTCTATTCATCCACTACTGGGATGTTCACTACGATTACGCTCCGCCTCCGCCGTTTGACGCTATGTTTGACCCAGATTACACCGGGACAATCACAGGAGAAGATTATGAGAGGAATGAACGGATAAATCCACAGATGCCGAAGCGCGCTTTGGAACATATCATCGCGCTCTACGATGGCGAAATAGCTTTCACTGATTCATATATCGGCAAGTTGATGAAACACCTAAAGCATCTGGGTGTTTACGATAATACGATGATAATCCTGACATCAGACCACGGCGATGAGTTTTTTGAACATGGCCATAAGTGCCATCGCAACAACCTTTTTGATGAAACGCTTAGAGTTCCTCTGATTATCAAATTTCCGTCAGGAAGAGGGGGACCTGCTTCGCTGAACCCTTTGAGAAGGCGTCTTAACCAACAGGTCAGCATCGTCGATATCGTCCCGACATTTCTGGATTATCTTGGCATTACTCCAGATAGCGCTCTGGATGGACAAAGTCTTATGCCATTAATCGCTGACGCCGAAACTCTTGCCCACTCTAAACCCTACTGCTTCGCAGATTTGCATGGACTGATGAAATGCGTGAGAACGAATCAATTCAAATACATCCATATCGCTCGTCAACAAAAATCCAGAAAAAAGGGGATGCGCCGCTTCAGTTTACACCGCCTCTTCGATAAGCTGAAAGAGCATCACGATATGAGAGTCGGCGAGAAAACTCTCCTTTTTGACTTGCAGTATGACCCGGAGGAACGCCACAACCTGGCGGCGTCAAACCCAGAAATTCAGATTAAAATGCATCGTATTCTGATGAACTGGTTGAGTGAAGCGAAAATTCTCGCGGCAAACATTGGCAAAAGTAATTTTGAATATGATGAAGATTTAAAGAGAAAATTAACAGATTTGGGTTATATACAATAGATTACGGTGTTCTTTTTTGCCAGCGACCAACTGGCCGTCTACAATGTCGAATGGTAAAACCTCATACGGTACGAAGAACATTCTCTGCTTTGGTGTGCTTCGACGGTACCAGACTTTGCCATCCTTTTTCCATGGGATACCCGC
>DTYX01000148.1 GCA_012961655.1 Candidatus Poribacteria bacterium | reverse complement strand
TCGCGATGCAAAACATCTATTCTGTCGGGGAACTCAGCAGATAAAAAGTCCGCAATCTCGCCTGTTCCATCAGGGCTATCATCATCCACAATCAAAAGACGAAGATCAAGATTTAAAGAAAACAAAGCGGGAACCAGCTTGGGCAGATTTTCCGCCTCATTATATGTGGGAATAATAACTGTAATACGCAAGTTTTTCTCTATCTTTTAAGACGCGAAATCTCTTTTTTCATCTCATCTAAAGTTTCAAATGCACCAACACAAGATAAAACCTGAGAAGTTTTAATGGCAAGGCGATCGTGCCAATTAACAGATTCGTCTCTATCTTTAATAGGATAAAAATAGTCGAGCGATTGCTCTAGTCGGCTGACAACACGCTCCGACAAAGGCAGGATTGTATCGGGCGAAACGATAAGTACAAACTCTGCGGCAGTCAAATGCCCTAAGAAATCGTTTTCGTTACCTACCTCTCGCATGGCATTATCTATCATTAAGCTAACTGCACGCAAAACATCATCAGAAGCAACAAAACCATAACGCTCTCGAAAAACTTCAAGGTTTTCAAGCGAAACCAACAGAAGCGCATTGTCTCCTTTTTGAAGGCATTTCTTAAGATGCTCGTCTACTAACGCCCCCTCAGGAAGTCCGCTAACCGGATTGGTTAGCGTGCTTTGCTCCATACGTTCAAGCGAATTACGAACACGCAGGCGAAGTTCCTGAACATCAAAGGGTTTGGTTATATAATCATCTGCACCCAGTTCTAAACCGCGCAAACGGTCGGATCTATCTCGTTTTTCAGTTAGGAAAATAATAGGGATATCTTTTGTGCGACGATCTCCTCGCAAACGGCGAGCAACTTCGTAGCCATCAATATCGGGAAGACGTATATCAAGAATAACCAAATTCGGGCGTTCGGCTATGGCCGCTCGAACACCATCCTCTCCCCAATTAACAGTCAAGACCTCGTAGCCTTGAACACCAAAATAAGCATTCAGCATTTCAGCTATATCGAGGTCATCTTCAACAATTAGAATTCTGGATTTTTTCTCTGCCACAATCTTTCCTTATTTTAGGAAGCTAGGGGTTCTTTCTGAATCACAAATTCACAAACTTCATCACCCATAGCATGACAACGCGATTCATTTACCCGGAATTCGTTTCCACCAGATATCCATTTGAGACTTTCTTGCAATAGCCCCGTGCTAAAAAAGCATACGGGTTTATCTAAATCACTACGTCCCCAACAAACCGGACATTTATGGATAGTATAAAGGAACTCGGCATCTTTCTCTTCAACGGTACTATGCTGGTCACTTATCTGAGAGAAAATCTTTGCCATTGCCGGAAGACCGATACGGAGTTTCGCTTGTAAAGGCAAAACCTTAAAAGCCAAATCACTAACACCGGCTAAAGCTCCAAAATCTTTGAGCGCGTCTGAGAAGGTTGCTCTTCCTGCACGAAGTGCCAAACCACGCCCGCCACGCGGTCCATACATATCTTCCAGCGCAATACCCAACGCTGAGAATTCTGTAAAATCGAATGCTTTATCTAAATTATCGGGCGGGTATTCATCAATATAGCGGGATAAATCTGCTAGATTCAAAATGGCGTTAAGACCATTCCTCCCCATAACATCTTCTAACGCTCTAATCGCAATCAGCCCAAATTTATTGGGATAATACAAACCGCTTTTTTCAAGAGGACTCATGCTTTCACCCGTTATATTAATTTCTCAAGATCTTCGACAGCTCGATGCATATCGAGGAAAATTAATCCAAGTTTAGCTTTTTCACTTGCTAAAACAGTAAGAACTGCTTCCTCACCGATAGACATCAAGACCACAAAGCCTTTCTCGCCTTTGATGTGAACTTGTTCTAAGTCACCCCGCCCTAACTCGCTGGCAATACGCTCTCCCAAAGAAAGCATTGCGGCAGACATCGCAGAGACGCGATCTTCTTCAATTTCCTGCGGTAAAGCAGATGCAATACTCAACCCATCCACACTGACAATCGCTGAAGCTTCAATATCGGGGGAAGATACTTGCATTTCACGCAAGCGGTCAACCATTTGTTTTGTACGAGATTGAGACAAGGGAACCCTCCATGCTGTAATAATTTAGTATTTTACAATCAAATTTCATTCTTAAATCCCATGTCTATA
>DTYX01000147.1 GCA_012961655.1 Candidatus Poribacteria bacterium | reverse complement strand
ATTTGCTGCCAGTAATTGCTTTCAGGCATTGACTTAACACCCGCTTTCGTTTATAACATGAATCTTACATACCTTTCATGTGAAATATGACTCAGATACCTTAAAGGCCGATAGAAGCGCGCTCTCTTCCCACTTACTTTGTTTGTTTTATCCATGTTTGAAAATCTGCTAGTGAGAAGACTTTGTGTTTAGTTATTCCTGTGAGCAACAAAATATTATCTGGTTGAAGCGTGTCCAAAAAGCGCTCGTAGTTGGGTGCTGCTACGATAACGGTTGCCTGACGTTTACGAGCTAAAGATAATAATTTTTCAGAAATAAGGCTTGCTGTGATTGCATCTAAATTCTCGCAAAACTCATCTATCAGCCAAAGGTTACTATTTTGGGCAAGGAGCGCGGCTAACATTGCACGATACTTTTGCCCCGCGCTGAGTGCTCGGAAAGGTTTTACATAAAGAAACGCTTCCGACAAGCCAACACAATTCATTAAATAAAGCCCTCGCTGAATATCTCCATCGCCAAATACTTCAACTAAGGGGCGCGTGGAACGCACTGGCTCAAGTTTCCCTATTTGCGCATTCGACGGAAGAAATATGTTCCCGTCCGTGGGAGAAAGTTCACCAGCCAACAACTTTAAAAGCGTGCTCTTGCCCGTACCGGATATCCCAGTAACCAACCAAATCTCTCCTGGAGCAATATCAACAGTCAGATTTTTTAAAATAGATTCTGTCAGTGTGTCCAATGAAAGACCGAATGCTTGTTCAACTTGATGAGTGAGTTTTGTGCGACGCACACGGTAAGGAAATTCCACACTAACATCTTTTAGCTGAATTGATGCATTGAGCGGTTCAGGAACAAAGTTGAAGTTTGAATCCATGTTCTTTTTCGAAATATTCAGTTCTGAAGTACGACGTTGGATAAATTTTGATGCGTCACGATGTAGCCCTTTCACATAAACCGGCTTTGGATAGGAAAGGACATCTTTGAGCCGCGCATCCCTATCTAAGGTGGGCCGTCGTATCTGTTTAGTGATATCATCTAAGAAGTGTTCGAACAATTCTCTATCACTTCGTTCTTGTGAACGGAGCGTATCGAGTTGGTAAGCAGAGAGTGCTGCTCGAAATTGCGAAAGTTTTGCATCGACAATCCCACAGCAATCACCAGAGAAAATTTCCTTGTTTTGTATCCTCTCTTTATTTTTGATAAAATAAGCGAAGTCTTTAACAATACGTTGCAGATTACCTTCGGTCTCACCAATGTAAATCATCCCAGCTTTTTCAGCAAACGGTACATACTTAAGCATATCTGCAGAAATTTCAAGCACATAGGGTTTCCAACCACCGCTTTGCCAATGCGTTTTTGCGAACTGAACTGCATGCTTAACCAACAATTGCCCCACACCTGCTCCACGCAATTCTGGATGAACTACGCAACGGGCAATTCGAACAAATAATGAAATATAACGCTTGGCGGTGTTCAAGTCCCAATGTTCCCAGTAGACGCCGTCTAGTTGGCAAGGTGCATTAAATATTTCTCGTCGAGGGCCGCACGCGAAAAATGCCGTTGCCAACTCTATGTAGCCGACAATGAGAGGAAGAAGTGGGTATTCGACACGGAGTACCAGTGGCGCGTGTCGCCCGAATAGCGACTTCCCACGATAGTGATGCGATGTCAGATTGCAATAAGCTTGATATTCCTCTGGCTCGGTGATTTCTTTTACCAAAACAGGCAATGTTAACTGTCCCAGTTGTATAATATCGGAAGCGGAGTAGATAGGAAGAATCCGCGCTTGTCCGTTGCGACAGGAAACATAAACCGACCCGTCCTCAACTTGGAGTATGTCGCCCTTTGTGACGCAAGCAGAACGTGGAACCGTAAGAGGTTCGATATCCCCCTTACAATATCGTGATTGCAAGTAAATAGATTTGCAGGGGGTATTTCGCCCATTCCAATTTATCTTTATCACCGAAGCTAAGTGAATACGATTATTTACCACGTTGGTCAAAGACATGATAATCTCCACTAAATATCCGAGCGCCGACGAAAAGAAAATCCACCGATTACACAACAATGCCGTCCATTGAGTACGAGAGCGGAACAATACCGCCGAGACAGCGCGTTTTTTGCGCCACTTGGCAGGCTTAGCGCAACCCCTTCGTTTTTTCCTTTCACAGTGTCCCGTCGAAAGTACAATACATCAACAATCTCACCATCAACAAGAACATCTGAAACATTCAAGTTCAGAGCTTCGGTAATCCTCGCGCCTAAGTTGGCACAAAGCAAAAAAAGAGTTCTATTCCTAATTGCATATTTTCCATAAAACGCTGCGCAGACAGCTTGAATTTCAAGGTGTGTTAAGGCACGCGCTCCTTTCATTTGAGTGTTCTCCTGGATGTTTCGTATTAAGACTATTCAATAAAGTCATTATGACTTTAATATCCTTAATGCTGTTTTCTCCCAATCTGCGTAGCAATCTGGCTTCATGAAAAGGATTTTCAGCAATGACCGGGAATCTTCGGAATACATTATGTCCGAACTCATGATAAATGCCAGCCCGTAAGCCCAGCGAAGTGCCAGGCGTCGGTGAGCGAAGCGAACATATCCAAAAGGGAAACAGAGTGCTGAGGCGGAGCAAAAATCACAGGAGCCTCAGTTAGTGCTGAAACAGTTGCTTGTACTCCATCGAGACGAACAGCAATATCCTCTATCCAGTCTAGCCCGCACCGCGATGCCGTCGGGAGTAAAAGATTTCTGAAAGCCCGGTCTTCATTATCTTCCCTCCGAAGAGCAGGGAGGTAATAGCAGGTGATAATGATTGTCCAAAACTCGATATAATGGATAATTGGAAGAGTTCTGGCTATAAGCGTAGGAAGAACGGTGTCTTGTAATTTGCCCTCTGATTGTAGTTGTTTCACCAAATCTTCCAAATCTTCCCGCCAGTCTTCAAGTGGCTTCATTCCGCTCTTAATCCGATGGACAAGAGATTGCATGTGGTATCTACAGTTGCCCAAATTCTTAGACATTCTTGGACAACCTTCGTTTCTTGGACCCGTTAAAAACGGAATCGGCGTATGGATT
>DTYX01000146.1 GCA_012961655.1 Candidatus Poribacteria bacterium | reverse complement strand
TCTATCGCCGGAGACGAATTTTCGTTTGAACCTCAAAAAATTGATCACCGATGCTTCTGCAGTTGACATCGTTTTCTCTGCAACCCCAACAATCCGACCGGGCATTTATTTGAAAAAATGCAGATTCTCGCGCTGGCGGAGGCTGCGAAGCAAGCGTTGATTGTCGTAGATGAGGCATTTATCGACTTTCTTGCGCATCTCCAAGCTCGTTAGATGATGCATCTGTTTTATCAGATATTCAAAGCCATCCTAATCTCATCATCCTGCGCTCTATGACAAAGCTCTTTGCCATACCGGGATTACGGTTGGGGTATCTTGTCGCTCATCGGGATGTGGTGGAATGTCTGAAGCGTTACAAGGAGCCCTGGACGGTGAATTGTATCGCACAAATTGCAGGGGAACGTTTGCTCGATGAAGACGATTACGTTGAAGAGAGTCGTAAATTTGTCCAAGGGGAACGGCAGTTTCTCTTTGCGCAACTGTCACAGATAGATTGGCTGATTCCTTTCCCTTCCGGCGCTAATTTTCTGCTGGTGCGAATTGACGACGATTTTATGACTGCGGCGACGCTTCAAGAGAGGTTAATCCGAAAGGGAATGTTAATCAGGGATTCCTCTAATTTTGTGGGGCTGGATGAACGATTCTTCCGCGTGGCGGTTAAAAAGCGAGCGGAAAATCAAAAACTAATTTCCGCGCTTTCTGAAATTACCGAATTTGATGGAGTATTATGCAGAAAACTCGAAGTATCATGATTCAGGGAACAGGTTCGCATGTGGGCAAGAGCGTGTTAGTGGCTGCGCTTTGTCGCATTTTCGCGCAGGACGGTTACAAAGTGGCCCCGTTCAAATCGCAAAATATGTCCAATAATTCTTTTGTGACTAAATCGGGCGGCGAGATGGGGCGCGCGCAGGTGATGCAGGCAGAGGCGGCGATGGTTGAACCGCACGTCGATATGAACCCGATTTTGCTAAAACCCACGGGCGACAAGGGTTCCCAGGTTGTCCTTCAGGGCAAACCGCTCGAGCACCTCCTTGCAAGGGATTACTATGCGCGCAAGGCAAGACTCTGGGACGCAGTAGTTGAATCTTACGAGCGTTTGGCGGGACAATACGCAATCCTCGTCATCGAAGGCGCTGGCAGCCCTGCCGAGGTGAATCTCAAGGAAAACGAAATCGTCAACATGCGCGTCGCCCTCTTTGCAAACGCGCCTGTGTTGTTGGTTGGAGATATTGACAAAGGCGGGGTGTTTGCGTGGCTGGTGGGAACACTGGAATTGCTGACAGAGGAAGAGCGAAATCAAGTCAAGGGACTTATCATCAACAAATTTCGCGGGGATGTCAGCTTGCTCACTGATGGGTTGAAATTCCTGGAGGATAGGACGGGGATACCTGTGCTGGGAGTAATCCCCTATTTTCACGACATCTATCTGGACGAGGAAGATGCTGTGACATTGGAACGAGACGAAATTCCCACATCAGATGAAGAGGCAAAGGATGTTTTGGATATCGCAGTTGTGCGGTTGCCGCGCATCTCAAATTTCACAGATTTTGAAGCGCTTGCGGCGACAGAAAAGGTGAAATTGCGTTACGCGGCTCAGCCTGGTGTTGTGGGACATCCCGACGCTATTATCTTGCCCGGCACAAAAAATACGTTGGCGGATTTGCTCTTTTTGAAGGAGAGCGGATTAGCTGACTCCCTGCTGGTTGCGAAACGGAAGGGGACGCATATCATCGGTATCTGCGGGGGATTCCAGATGTTGGGCAAAGAGGTGTTTGACCGATTTCATGTCGAATCCCCGCTCGAACGCGTCGCGGGGTTGGGGTTGCTGGACATTATAACCGAGATGAACCCAGAAAAACTGACCGCTCAAGTGAAAGCGAAGATTAACAACCCGCGCTTTGACGCCGCTGAAACAGAGCTTGTTGGCTATGAAATCCATCAAGGCGAAACTGAATTGCTTGCCGGAACAACTCCGTTATTTGTCATCGTTGAGCGTTCAGGACAAGCCGTTGAAGTTTCCGACGGCGCTATCAGTGATGATGGCAAGGTTTGGGGTACATATCTGCACGGTTTGTTCGACAACGATGAATTTCGCCTTGCGTTCGTAAATCGCCTGCGTGAGGAGAAAGGGTATTCGCCGCTTCAAGAAACGGCAACCTTTCATTTTGAACGCGAGAAGCAACAAGGGTACGATAAGCTGGCGGAACTGGTAAGGGAACATCTGGATATTCCGAGAATATACGAAATATTGGGCGTTTTATGACAACCTGGCATCTCCCGTTAGCATACTGTTTGGATTTGATACTGGGTGACCCAATTTGGTTTCCGCATCCAGTACGCGGCATAGGATGGGCTATTGGGCAGTTGGAGAAACTATTAAAGCGCGGCAGGTTTGAAAAAATGCTGGGCTGTTTGCTCACGTTGCTCATCGTAAGTGGAACGTATTTCACAAGCTTTTGGGCTATTCACATAGCGACTCTTTTGCATCCGTTGGCAGGGCATGCAGTGAGCATCATCTTTCTGTGGACGACTGTCGCCACAAAGGATTTATATGTTCACAGCAAACAAGTTATGACGCCGCTCTTAAAGAAGGATTTCCCCGAGGCAAGACGGATGCTTTCTCGCATCGTAGGACGCGATACAGAAAGGTTGGACGAGGCGGAAATAGTCCGCGCTACAGTAGAAACGATAGCGGAAAACGTCGTTGATGGCATTACCGCCCCATTGTTTTTCGCATTTTTGGGAGGAGCGCCAGCGGCATTGGCATACAAAGCCGCAAGCACGCTTGATTCTATGGTGGGTTACAAAAATGAAACATACAGGAATTTCGGATGGGCGTCAGCGCGTTTGGACGATGCGCTCAATTTCATCCCTGCTAGACTGACGGGCGTTCTGATTCCATTGGCAGCAACTTTTTGTGGATGCAACGTTAGGAATGGTTGGCGCATCTTCTGGCGCGATAGGAAAAAACACCCAAGTCCCAACAGCGCGCATGCTGAAGCCGCTTTCGCAGGCGCGTTGAATGTCCGCCTCGGGGGTACCAGCGCTTATGGAGGCGTGCCATCTCACAAGGAATATCTCGGAGACGCAAATCGTCCGCTTGCGCCCGACGCCATTAAACAAGCGCAAAGATTGATGTTTGCAACGTCAGTAATTTTTTTAATTATGGGTTTATCAGTAATCACCTTAATCCAGATGAGTACTTTACTTGGGTGACTTTAGAGGATAAAAAAGGATTATGAAAAAAGCTATTTTATTGTTGGGACACGGCAGTCAAGCCGTTGGAGCTAATCAGGCGATGTATCGGGTCACGGAGTTGATTCGCCAGCAAACAGGTTATATTGTCGAAGTAGGTTTTATGGCGTTAAATTCTCCCTCGATTGAAGACGCGGTCGCCAATTGCATTGTACAAGGCGCGCACAAGATAGTTGTGATTCCTTATTTTCTGCATTTAGGTGTACATGTACAACGCGACCTGCCGCGAAGACTGGCTGAAATTAAACGTCAATATCCGGATGTCGAAATCATGATGGGCAAGCATCTGGGCTTCCATCCAAAGTTAGTTGAAGTTGTTTTGGACAGAATCAATGAATCAGAGGAGCAGGAGGAGAAATATTATGCGCATACAACATACGCCGCAGGCCATTGAAGCGCAAAGCTTTGCGATAATCGACGCGGAGATAGGAGAACACAATTTTCCCGAAGATGAGTGGACAATAGTGCGGCGGGTTATTCACGCGACCGCTGATTTTGACTTTGCTAAAACTATTCGGTTTCATCCTGAGGCGATTGTATCGAGTTTAAAAGCTCTGCTCAACGGATGCCATATTATCACGGATGTCCGGATGGTAAAAGTCGGTATCAGCAAGGCATTATTGGGACGATTCGGGGGGAGTGTAAAATGTTTCATCTCGCACCCTGATGTAGCGGAAAAAGCAAAACACTTAGGCCTCACGCGTTCCATCGTAGCCATGCGTAAAGCCCTTCCTTACGTCAACGGCGGTATCGCTGTCATCGGGAATGCGCCTACTGCTCTATTCGAAATGATACGATTAGTCCAATCTGGCGTAGCCAAACCGCTTCTAATTGTCGGGGTTCCGGTTGGATTCGTAGCGGCGGAGGAGTCGAAATCAGCATTGTTGAAGCTGGGAGGAATTCCCTTCATTACCAATGAAGGCAGAAAAGGCGGCTCTGCCGTCGCCGTCGCCATTACCAACGCTCTTTTACAATTAGCAATCGCAAAACGGGAGGAAAAATAGATATGAAAAAAAGTTTGTTAGGAGTAACAGTTTCCGTCATCGGATTTTGCGCGGCAGCCCCTGCGAATGCGATGCATATATCGGACGGAGTGCTGTCCGTAAAAATGTCCGCTGTATGGTTTGCGTTGATAATCCCATTTCTTATATTGGGCGTTCGCTCCATTAAAAGACGCAGAGAGGAAACATCGCTTTTTATGCCTTTGCTTGCGATGGTAGGAGCGGCAGTTTTTATTCTATCGGTGTTTCATATCCCTGTTCCAGTGGCGGGTTCCTGTTCGCATCCCACGGGAGGAGCGCTGACCGCCATTACGGTGGGCGTTTGGCCGGCTGTGGTGATAAATTTCATAGCGTTGCTGTTCCAGGCCTTATTTTTAGCGCATGGTGGATTGTTATCGCTAGGCGCAAATACTTTCTCGATGGGAATTATGGGTGTGTTATGCGGATATGCTGTCTTCCGTCTAGCTCAAAAAGCTCGATGTCCTCTGTTTATCGCAGCAGGCTTGGGTGTGCTAATAGCAAATTTGATTACCTATTTTACCGCTGGCTTTCAACTTGCCATCGATTTGCACGGTTCAAAGAGCATCCCGAATGTCTATGGATTATACATGCTCGGATATCTGCCGACACAAATCCCTCTGTCAATTCTTGACTTTATCTTAGCGGGATTTATGGCTAAATATATCGCCCAAAAACGTCCTGACCTTGCCCAACAGATTCAACTTGCGCGAGGGTCAACCACCCCTCCTGATTCGCCGTAAGACGAAGTCGTCGGGCTTCATCCGAGAATCAGAAGGGGACTTCTGCGACAAAGAGTTAAAATCGAAGAATTAGAAACCGAGTTTTTCCGAAAAAAACTCGGTTTCTGTATTCCCTTAGCAAGGAGAATAATATGGACCGATTTGTCAGAAATGTCGCTATCGTTACTTTGGGATTGTTAGCGCTGATTTTCATCAATACCTATATCGGCGCAAAACTGGGAAATGAACTTGGCGGTGTAGATGATGTCGTCGAAACTATCGCCGTCGAAGGACACGATAAAGAACCGCGTCCGGTATTGGAACTGCCCGGAGATACTGAAGTGGGCGCGTTCACAATCGCAAGTCTCGGCGTTGGATTGATTATCGGATATACGTGGCGTAAGATTTTTTCAGAAAAAGGGGAACACGAGGAATTATGACGCATTTTCATTTTGAGAATCGCCTGACTGAAAGCGATAGGGGTTTAAAATTCCTTGGGCGAATCGATGTTAGAGTGAAAATGTTTGCTTTGTTCCTGAGTCTGTTGCTCTGCGTCTCCTCACGCCGAATTGAAGTTCCATCTGTATTCGCTGTATTTGCAATCGTCATGATGTTCTGGGGCGGCTTATCCCTAAAAGAGGTAGGAGTTCAATTATCCGCTCCCTTCTCCGTGGCGGGATTGGTTATTTTGATACAGCCCTTTCTCCATGATGGCGAAGTCCTACTGCATTTCCCACTTTTAAAATGGACTTTTGTCGCCACTCAAGAAGGGCTATTTTCCGGTCTACTGATTGCAGTCAAAGTTTTAAGCGCGAGCGCTTTAATCTGGAATTTCATTAGTTTTACACCGTCGCGATATATTTTATCTGCGATTCAATGGATTCGAGTTCCGGATGTTATTCTGGAATTGATAGCCATGATGTTTCGATACCTTTTTGTTTTGTTGGAAACGGGAAGTACGATTAAGGAAGCCCAAACATTGCGTCTCGGTTATTCCAGTTATCGGCGCGGGCTACGTTCCGCGGTTATGCTGATTCATGTGCTACAGTATTCTTTTGGAAGCTAAAGAACTCTCTTTTCGCTATCCTGACGAAACGCCCGCGTTGAATGACGTCAACGTATATATCAAACAAGCCGAAGCCGTGGCGATTTTAGGGGCTAATGGCGCAGGTAAGACGACGTTGTTGAAACATTTCGTCGGTTTGCTTAACCCGACACGCGGCGAGGTATTCGTCGCGGGGAAGCCCATCCGAAAACCTTATCTGAAAAAAATTTATCAGCAGGTGGGATTTGTCTTTCAGAATCCGGATGAACAACTGTTCGCCCCGACAGTAGCCGAAGACGTCGGATTTGGTCCGTTTAATTTAGGACTGAATCAAACTCAAGTTCAAAATAGGGTTGGTGAGGCGCTCAAACAGGTGGGGCTGGAGGATATGGGCGACAAACTAATTCACCATCTTAGTTGGGGACAGAAAAAACGCGCGGCGATAGCCGGTGTCCTGGCGATGCGACCAAAGGCGCTCATCCTCGATGAACCGACGGCTGGACTTGACCCAAAAGGTGCCGATGAATTGCTAAAATTGCTTCATCGTCTAAAAAAATCACAGGGATTGACATTGCTGATATCCACGCATGAAATCGACAGAGTTCCGCTATATGCAGACCGCGTTTATGTCATGCGTCGCGGCGAAATTGCATCATATGGCGATGTTCGATTTGTTTTTTCGCAATCGCCTCTGCTGAAGGAATGCCATCTGCGTCCGCCGATTATCAGCCAATTATTCGCGGAGGTATTCAAAGAGCTTCATATACAGGATAAACATCTCCCGATGACGTTACATGAAGCGAAAGAACTTCTACAGCAACTCATTTCCAATCTCAAATGAATCTGGATAATCAAAATAAACTCAGGACAGGTTATACCACAGGCGCCTGCGCGACCGCCGCAACGAAAGCCGCATTGCTTGCGTTACAAACGCAAAACCGTGTGGAATCCATCGAAATTACATTGCCGATAGGACGCGATGTTCGGTTTACAATTGAACGCTGTCATTTCACGGAGGAACGAGCGGTATGCTCCGTCATCAAAGACGCAGGCGATGACCCGGATGTGACCGATGGCGCTGAAGTTTGTGCGACTGCCTCCTGGACGGACGCGAAAGGGATTCATATAGACGGAGGCGACGGAGTGGGCATTGTCACCAAACCGGGCTTGGGACTTGAAGTCGGCAGCGCGGCAATCAATCCCGTCCCGCGCAAAATGATAATTGACGCAATCCTACAAGTCGCAGGCAGAGAATTGAACAAGCGAGGAGTAAACGTAATAATTTCTGTCCCCCAAGGGGAAGCTATCGCCAGGAAGACTCTCAACCCACGGCTTGGGATAAAAGGAGGCATCTCGATTTTAGGAACGACCGGAATCGTCGTGCCATATTCTACGTCGGCTTACCGCGCCAGTATCGCCCAGGCGTTGAACTTCGCAGTCGCCAACGGGTGCGAGCATGTCGTACTTACAACGGGTGGACGAAGCGAAAAATTCGCCCAACATCTCCTACCCAACTTACCCGATGAGGTGTTCATCCAAATCGGTGAGTTTTTGGGATACGCGCTCAAACGTTGTCGTAGACACCCCTTAAAAAAGGTCACTTTCTGCGGGATGGTGGGAAAATTTTCCAAAGTCGCCGCCGGTTCATTTCAGATTCATGTCAGGAATTCACAGGTTGACTTCGAATTTCTGGCGTCGCTTGCCGCTCTCTCCTGCGCGTCAGAGGAATTGGTCGCTAAGATAAAAACGGCGAACACCGCCCGGCACGTTTCAGAATTGGCAAAGCAGCATGGGTTTGATGAGATTCACCAGGCCATTTGCGACCGGGCTTATGAAGAATGCGAAAGATTTCTCAAGCGGAAGGTTAGCGTTAGTGCTAACACCGCTGGGACGTTACCTGTAGAATGCATTTTGTTCGATTTCGATGGGCGCATTTTAGCGAGGAGTTACAAGCAGTGAAACCTAACATTTTTATCATCGGCATCGGAATAGATGGGCGTGAGGGGCTTTCGGCTCGAGCCACTGATTTTATTAAATCCGCGGATGTGTTGGTCGGTGGGAAACGTCATCTTGCGTGTTTTCCCAATGTCTCCGCGACGAAGATTCCGATTGCCTCCGATTTGTCGTCGATTTTTGAAACGCTTCAAGGACAACCCACTACGCGACGAATTGTCGTATTGGCATCGGGTGACCCGTTATTTTACGGTATAGCCAGGTCGTTCCTTGAACATTTCCCCAAAGACCGCGTTGAGATTTTGCCGAATATCAGCGCTATGCAGTGGGCATTTGCAAAAATCAAGGAGAGTTGGGAGGACGCCTTTTTGACCAGCGTTCACGGACGCCCGTTGGAGATGTTGCTGGAGAGAATGCGCGGTTGCCGTAAAGTCGGCATTTTCACTGACCCGAAAAATACACCCGCCCTTATAGCTCAATTTTTGCTGGAACGGGGATTTCCCGATGGCAAGGCATTTATATGTGAAAACATGGGCGCGCCGGATGAACGCGTATACTCGAAGCGTCTTTCACAACTATCCGATGAAGCCCGACGCAAGGCTTACGGCGATGTCGAAGTATCTCCGCTCAACGTTTTAATCATAATCTTCGATGAAAAGCCGAAACGAGAGCGACGGATACTCGGCATACCCGATGACGAATTTGCGCAACAACAACCGCTTTCCGGCTTGATTACCAAATCTGAAATACGAGTCTTGAGCATCGCCAAACTTCACCTTCATGAAGAGAGCATGGTATGGGACATCGGGGCGGGTTCCGGTTCTGTGGCAATCGAAGCGGCGTTATTGGCAAAACGTGGAATCGTATATGCTATTGAAAAAGACGCTGATAGCGTGGAATTGATAAAACAGAATCTGAATAGATTTGAAACGCACAATGTACGGATAATTCACGCTGAAGCTCCGTCAGCGCTTGCGGACTTGCCGAATCCAGATGCCGTGTTTATCGGCGGGAGCGGTGGAAAACTAGAATCAATAATCGACGTAGCCTGTCAGCGTCTCAGAGACGAGGGACGCGTTGCGCTCAATTTTGCAACGCTGGAAAACCTTCATACCGCGCTGGAGCGCTTGGAATTAAATAAATTTGAATCAGAAGTTACATTAGTAAACATCGCGCGCGGGAAACCATTAGGAAATTTGACTCGACTGGAACCTCTGAATCCAGTGTTTATCGTCACCGCGTGGAAAGCGAGCGCATTATGACAAATACACCAAAATTTGGACGTCTTTACGGAATTGGCGTAGGCCCTGGCGATGTGGACTTATTGACAGTCAAAGCATATCGGCTCTTGCAAAATGTTCCCGTCATCGGCGTGCCGAAACGGAACGCAAGAGCGCAAAGCTACGCTTATTCAATAGTGAAAGGTTTGACCAGGCCCAATCAGGAGATTTTGGAACTCATCTTTCCGATGACCAAAGATGTGGATTTATTGCAATCACACTGGGAATCAGCCGCAGACGCTATTTTCCAGAGGCTCCTTTTGGGCAAAGATGTCGCGTTTATCACTGAAGGCGACCCATTTTTGTATAGCACCTTCACCTATCTATTCAATCTATTCCGGGAAAAATACCCGGATGTCTCGATTGACGTCGTACCCGGTATCTCTTCAATTAACGGCGCCGCGGCATCTGCTATGTTGCCGTTGGTATACGGCGACCGACAGCTTGCAATCACACCCGCCACCTGTGGAATTCAAAAACTACGGGATACGCTTGAAGGATTCGACACGGTGGTATTGTTGAAAGTAAATTCCGTATTTGATGACGTTTTTGAGCTGTTGGACGAATTGAATCTCGTGGATAAGTCCGTATTCGTATCACGGTGTACTTCGCCCGATGAGATGATTGTACATGACATTCGAAAGTTGCGCGGACGTAAATTGGATTATTTATCATTATTGATTATCCGAAAGTAGTGCAGTAGGTATTTAAGATGAATATTAACAACATCAGAAGGGTGGGGGTGAAGTGAAAAATTAACAAAAGAGAAATTCAGTAATTGTAAGCTTAAGGGCTTTCCGAGAAAGCTCTTTCAAATTAAGGAGGTTAAAAAATTTATTGGTAGCCCCGCTAACCCGGTATTTGGAAGTCAGCGGGGCCGGTACTTAAAGGTGAACCAAACATTAGGCTTAAGGAAGCAAAAAATAGGAGGAAGAGTGGAGATGAAGAATAGGAGAGCAATACGATTAGTTGCAATTAGCATAGCTTTTACCCTTTTGTCCATCACTTCAAACGCATTTGCTGAAAGTGCGACAAAACCGGTTACTAAATTAGATGCGGTTGTGGTAACCGCAACCAAATACGAGACTGAACAGATGGAGACACCTGCTTTTGTTACAGTGATTACGGCAGATGAATTGGAGAAGACCGGTGGGCACAATTTAGTAGAGGCATTGAGAACAATTAGCGGGCTGGAGTATGTTAGTTACGGTCCATTAGGAACCTCCCATGGAGGAATGAACAGCGAGCTTCCAATACGGGGAATAAACGACGGGGAATTGGTTCTGGTAAATGGTGTGCCCATTAACAATCCCTCCGGCGGAAGTTACGATTTAAACTCTATTCCGCTCAGTGCTATAGAACGGGTGGAGGTAGTGAAAGGTGCATCCTCAGTCCTCTATGGTTCAGCGGCCTTAGCCGGAGTGATAAATATCATTACCAAAAAGCAGAAAGAAATAAAAGGGCAAGTTAACTTGGAAGGGGGTACTGAGTCTTATAGCAGAGATAGTTTCTCTTTGGGTAACGATAAGATTTTTGGTTCTGTATCCTATCTGCATCTGGGTAAGCAAAAAGAAATTTCCAAAAATTACGGAAAGAAATATACCTATGGTACCGAACCCCTAAATCAATATAGTGTTTCTTTAAGTGTCAACCCTCTGGAGACTATAAGCTTGAATTACCTGGGGAGCATGGAAGAGACTGATTTTATCAGAGAACCCTGGGAAAGCGTAAAAGTTACTAAAAGTAATAGCCGCAAGGGAAGCGACCAGACTATCAAGAAACATTTTGTTAATCTGGGGTTTAAAAGAGATGGATTTACGCTAAATAACTATTACTACAGAGATGATTTGGGATATAAATATGACGATGGGACGCCTGCAAGCACAACCGAAGCCTACCGGTATGGATTTAATCCTCAATACCACAGAGAATTCGGAGAAGTTTTTGACCTGCTTGTTGGTAGTGATTATCAGTATGACCATGTGGATACGTCAAAATATGGCATCCACAAAAAGTATAACTATTCCTTATCTTCAACCCTGACCTACAAGCCCATTGAAAAGCTAAGCCTTAGTCTGGGTGCCAGAAAACAATGGATAGAACAGCCGGATGCTGATGACTATGCGGAATTTTGTCCTCAGTTCCAGGCCAATTATCTTCATACCCCTGACCTTTCTTTTTACATCAATGCAGGTAAGGCGTTTCGGGCTCCTGATTTGTTGAAACTTTACTATCAGAGTTCTTTTTTGGTAGGCAATCCCTCATTGAAGCCGGAATCAGGCTGGAGTTATGAAGTAGGAATGAGATATAGGAACCCCTTTGTAGCGGTCAAGCTTGCCCCGTTTTTGATGAAATATGAGGATAAGATTGAGATCGACCGCAGTAAAGGTTATCCCCTGACATATTATAATGCCAATAGATTTGAAACTAAAGGGGTGGAATGGGATATAGAAGCCTATCCGGCAGATTGCTGGACAATAGGGCTGGCCGGTTACTGGGCAGACCCGGTAGTGGAAGATACAGCAGGCAATGAACAGCAGGCAGGAGCAAAATTCCAATTATCTCCATCCATTGGCTTCGACAACAATCGCTTCCGAATTAAGACAACTGTACTTATGATTCGGAATCGCCACCGGGAGCTTGATAATTTTTTGTCCACCAATATTGTTATGGGTTACAAACTCTGGAAGGGTGAGGCTACTCTGTCTATATCCAACCTCTTTGATGGAAAAAATGCAACCCGCGGCGATATGACAAGTACATCCACCAGCAGGTATGAGTACTATGACACCGGGAGAATAATCAGCCTGGGATATAAGTTAGATTTTTAATTGCAGGAAGGAAATATGATTAAATCTCTTTGGATTGCAGGAATACTTATTGCCCTTTCCACCTTTGGAATTAAGGTAGGTTTGGGCGCAGCAGCAATATGTTATAACAGAATTATTCCTGGCAGGAGGAAGTTTTTCTTTCTGTCAGGAATTTTTCTGCTCTATCTTCTCCTATTTTTTAGCCTCTATACCTTAACAACACATTTTCAGCTATTGAATTATTTAGACCGATTTCTTCAAGTCCTGCGTTATGGCATGCTTATCCACTTGCTTATTGCTTTGGGACTTATTCTTTGGGGAGTGAATCTGCTTCTGAGGCAGGCTACGTTACTGCAAAGAGAGAGAAGCAATCGTGCTCTATGTAGTTCCAATCATAACCAGACGCCACAAGAAGCTTTGCTTCTTGTCTTTCCATGCCCGGTTTGTGCTACGGTGATTCTGCTTACCATTTCCTTGGCGCACAGTGTATTTCCATTTTCACTGCTTTCTACTACAGGGCTTCTTTTTGGGACTTTTTTCATTATTTCTCTTGCGACTGTGGCTATACTTTTTCCTTTTCGCAGGCAAATCGGAAAGGCAGATTCTTCCTTCCTTGGTCTGGTGATGGTCATTGTAGCACTTTATTTTTTTCTTACGGTGCTCATTGCTCCTATTTATCAAGAGGCGCAGGATGTTTACCGTTTAGCTTCCCAGATTACGGGAAATACCTCCTTAGACTTAAAGTCTTTTTTAGTTTTGTTGGCAATTGTTGTTACCCTTTTCAGTATAGGGTTTTTTAGTGAATACAGAAAAACTAACGCGTTAAGAAAGGAATGAAACAATGGGGAACCCTTTAGGCTTATTGCAGGCGATTATTTATGCTATCTCTTCCAGCCTTCTTTATCCGGTAATGGTGCTTCTGATTGTTCTGGCTGCCTGGATGGTAATCTTTGCTGGAGGCTTTTTTGCTGAATGGATAGGTAGAAAACGCCTAAAAAAGAATGTGGATATCACTCAGTATTTGAGCCAGATTCAAAGAGAAAAAGAATTGCCTGAGAGTGTAAAGATGCATCTACCTCTGCGAGTTCGCATCTATGTAGAAAAACTCACCTCCCTTTTCCAAGAGAAAGACGATTTTTTTCAAGAAAAGGTGGAAACCTTAATTCAAGAAGAGGAGATGAGATTAACAAAAGAGGTGGACAGAACCAGGCTCGTTGTCCGCATTGGGCCGAGTCTTGGCCTTATGGGAACATTAATCCCCATGGGCGTCGGGCTGGCTGCTTTAGGTCAGGGTGATATTGCCCAAATGACTTCCAGCCTGATTATTGCTTTTACCACCACTGTGGTAGGGTTGGCTTTGGGTATCCTTGCCTACTTTTTTACCACTATAAAGGGACGTTGGGTGCAAGAAGATATAAGGGATATTGAACTGATTACTGAAGCAATGACAAGGGAGGGTAACAAATGAGATACCTGAAAAAACGGCGTTTTTCCACCCGCACGGCCGGTGATGATGATCCTCTAAGTGGGGTGGCGAACCTTTTTGATGTGGGGCTGGTTTTTATTGTCGGGCTATTCCTTGCCCTGATGACTGTTTATCATATTATGGATTTCTTCTCGGAGACGAGCGAAATTACCATAATGAAGAAGAATGAGCAGGGCGAGTTAGAAATTATCACCAAGAAGGGGAAGGAAATCAAGATAGAAAAGGTTACTGATAAAAAAATCGGCGGAGAAGAAGGAATGAGGCTGGGAACAGCCTATCAGTTAAAGGATGGGAGGATGATTTATGTACCGGATGAAAATAGTAAATGAGACTATTTTGGTTCTTTTTATTCTGGCGACTATGGCTTTAACGTCCTTTGCAAGAGAGAAAGAGAAAATTACTCTGCTTGTGGGTGAATCCACTTCTTATAAAGTGAGTCAGGCTATTTCTGAGATGTTCAAAATCCCTGAAGTGGCTAATAGTTATGATTTTTATTTCTATAGCAACAAGGATGTTGAAAACTTAAATCTTGACCGTGAAATTATTACACAGTCCCGGATTATTATTGTCGATATTATGTATCGTAACCTGGCCGAGTATGTTTTGAATAATGTGGATTTTGAGAAGACGAAGGCCTATGGTGTGCGAAGTGGTGCAGTAAAGTCAGAGAAGATACTCTCCGACCCCAAGGTAAAACAGTATTATAACCCGGCAATAAAGGAAAACATCAAAAACCTCCTTCTTTTTCTCATTAATCGGGATTGTCATCTTGAGCTCAACTACGGAGAGCCAAAGACTCTACCTGAAGCAGGTATCTTTCATCCCGAGAACAGTAGGATTTTCACTGACTTTGAAAATTACCTAAGCTGGTATAAAGAGAAAGGACTTTATAAAGAAGATGGCTTCTGGGTAGGAATACCCGATTTTTCTTCCTATGTATTTCCTGGAGAAGCAGGAGATGTGGTGAGTTCGCTCATAGAAAATTTAGAAAAGAATAATATTAATGTTTTACCTGTTTATTCCTATCCCTCATATCTTGCGCCGGAAAGATTCTTTTTTGATGAACAGGGAAAATCCAGGGTTAATCTAATTGCGGCTCTCTCCTTCAAATTTGCTGCTATTGACGATGAGAAAACAAGGGAAAATTTAATAAAATTAGGAGTCCCCCTTCTAAATGGCATCAGAATATTTTTTCGGACAATCCCGGAATGGAGAGGGTCTCCCCAGGGATTGGGGCCAATTGAACTTTCGCACAATGTGTGTACTCCGGAATTCAATGGCCTGATTGAACCTTCTGTTTTAGGCGGAAGGGTGGCCCTGAAAGATAAACGCGCCGGCAAAGAGGTTTATGCGCATAAGCCTGTTGCAGAAAATATTGAATTTTTCATCAAGCGGATAAAGGCATGGAGGAATCTCCAGACAGAGCCAAACAAGGATAAAAAGATTGCCATCATCCATTGGAACCACACCCCGGGCAAACAGAATGTGGGAGCAAGTTATCTTAATGTCTTCCGCAGTTTGGAAGGGATTTTAAAGAGGATGCGCGAGGAAGGCTATACCATCGAAGGAGAACTCCCCTCAGAAGAAGAGATTAAAAACCTTGTTTTAAAAAGCGGCCGTAATATTGGCTCCTGGGTTCCGGGTGAACTTGATGAACTGATTAAGACCAAAAGGGTCATCCGACTGCCTGTCTCTGAATATTTGGAATGGTATAAAGAGATAGATAAGGACTACAAGGAGAAATTAGAAGCCGAATGGGGCAAGGTAGAAGATTCAAAAATTATGATTAAGGATAAGGAGATTATTATTCCTTGCGTAAACTTGGGCAATGTCATCCTTCTTCCCCAGCCTTCAAGGGGGTGGGGTGACGACCCGATGAAGTTATATCATTCTACACAACTCTGGCCGCATCATCAATACACCGCCTTTTATCTCTGGCTGAAGCGTGAATTTAAGCCCGATGCTATTGTTTCGCTGGGAAAACATGGCACCCACGAATGGCTGCCCGGCAAGCAGGTCGGTCTTAGCCAATCCTGTCCCCCGGAGGTTCTCATCCAGGATATACCCAATCTTTATCCTTATATTGTAGATAATATCGGTGAAGGAATACAGGCAAAACGCCGGGGTCGTGGTGTGATTATTGACCATCTTATTCCTGCAATGAAACAGGCGGGGGCTTACGAGGAGTATCGGGAGTTGGCTGTTTTAATAGATGAATACAACGATGCCCTCACCCGCAGCGCTGAGCTGGCTAAAGAGAAGTTTAAGAGAATTAAGACCCTGGTGAAGAAACTCGGTCTGGATAAGGATCTTCTTTTAGAAGAAGTAAATGAAGAGGCAGTGGAGGAGATTGAGCATTATCTCATTGAATTGCAGGAGGCCAATGTCCCTTATGGCCTGCACACCTTTGGCGTTTCTCCAGAAGGGGAGGCGTTGAAGGAATTCAGCCAGTTGATCAAAGAAAGGAACGAGGGACTCTCTTTAAGTGAGATTGAAAAAAACCTAAGCCTTTGCCATCTGGAAATAGACCGACTCATTGCCGGCTTAGAGGGTAAATACATCCCCTCAGGCGAGGGAAACGACCCATTAAGAAATCCCGAAGCTATTCCCACCGGCAAAAATTTTTACGGTTTTGACCCGGCGAAGGTTCCTTCAAAGGATGCCTATGCCTTGGGCGAAAAACAGGCTGAAGAGATGGTTGATAAGTATTTGAAAGAAAATGGAGAATATCCCGACAAAATCGGACTTGTTTTCTGGAGCACAGAACTACAACGCAATGAGGGGGCTCAAGTAGGAACAGCGCTCTATCTGCTGGGAATGAAGCCTGTCTGGGATAAGAATAATAAGGTGATTGGCGTTGAGCCTATTCCCGGAAAAATGCTTGGCCGGCCGAGAATAGATGTTCATATGCAGACCTCAGGGCTTTTTAGAGATTGTTATTCCAATGTCATTCTTCTTTTAGATGAGGCTGTGCGTCAGGCGAGCCAGTTAAAGGATGTGGAGAACTTTATTGCCAAGCATAGCCGGAAGATAAAAGATTATCTGGTAAAGAAAGGCTACAATGAAGAAGAGGCAGAGAACTTAAGCAAGATAAGGGTTTTCTCTGCCAAACCAGGTAGCTATGGAACAAAGATAGATGACCTCATTGCCAATAGTGGCCTCTGGGAAAGCGACGAAGAGATTGCCGATGTGTTCATTAATTTTGTATCCTTTGGATATGGCAAAGGTGTTTGGGGAAAACCGCTTAAATCCGTTTATAAGAAGAACCTGGAAGATATTAAGATTACCATGCACACAAGGTCCAGTAACCTTTATATGACGATGGACAACGATGATGTCTTTCAATTCTTAGGCGGACTTTCCTTGGCTGTAAAAAAGGTAAGCACTGAATACCCCGATGTCTTGATTTCTGACCAGAAAAATCCTGATGCCGCTCATATTGAAGATATTGAGAGGACTATCGGTGAGGAGTTGCGTGCCCGTTATTTAAACCCTAAGTGGATTGAGGGGATGAAGAAGGAGAATTATGCCGGAGCAAGGGAAGTAGATAAATTTGTAGAATATATGTGGGGCTGGCAGGTAACCACGCCGTTTGCCATTGATAAAACCAAGTGGGAACAGGTCTATGAGGTTTATATTGAGGATAAGTATGACCTTGAGCTCAAGGAATTCTTTGATGAACATAACCCATGGGCATTGCAGTCTGTGAGTATGCGTATGCTTGAGGCCATTCGCAAGAAATACTGGGACGCCCCGGAGGAGATAAAAAAGAGATTGGCTGTAGACTACGCGATGAGTGTTATTGAAAAGGGGTTCGCCTGTTGCGACCATACCTGCAATAACCCGGCCTTAAATCAGATGGTGGTTAATATTATTTCTCTTCCCGGGCTATTATCTCCGGAGTTAATCAATCAATTTCAGGCTGTTATCTCCAAGGCAATGGGAATGGATTTGGAAGAAGCAGTAGATAAGAGAAAGGGTTTGCAAGAGAAACTTGCCCAAGTTACCAAAGAGATTCAGCAGGAAGAAAAGGTAGTTGAGGGCAAGAAACCAGAAAAAGAAAAGATTGAAGGATATGAGATGGTTGAGGAGAAAAAGGAAGATACAAAGCTTGTTACTTCCGGTGCGGCCTGGGCGGTAATGATTATTGTTTTTGGTTTTATTGGATTACTTGTTATTGGATGGTTGCGGAAGAGATAATCAGTTGGGTAAAAAAAGATGTCTCAGTTCATACTTTATATTTACTTAGGACGAGGAATGAATATAGGAAAAGTCTTTTTTATCGGCGCTGGACCAGGCGACCCGGATTTAATCACGCTCAAAGGGAAGAGTTTGATAGAGAGTGCGGATGTGATTATTTACGCAGGTTCACTGGTCAATCCTGCGCTATTTGAGACAATCAAAACGGGCGCTTCGATATACGACAGCGCGTCGATGACTCTGCAAGAGATTACCGGTATCATGCTCAAAGCTGTGCGGGGCGGCAAAAACGTTGTGCGCGTACATACGGGCGACCCGGCGATTTACGGAGCAATCTTAGAGCAGATGGCTATATTGCGGGCAAACGATATCCCGTATGAAATTATCCCCGGCGTCAGTTCCGCCTTCGCCGCCGCTGCTCGATTAGGGGTTGAACTTACTGTCCCGGAGGTAACTCAAACGGTTATTTTCAGCCGCGCAGAGGGAAGAACACCCATGCCTCCACGCGAGAAACTGGCTTTCCTGGCGGAACACAGAGCTACATTAGTGCTATTTCTCAGTATCTCCATGATTGACAAAGTCGTTGACGAATTGTTTACCGGCGGTTATCCGCCGGATACACCTGTGGCTGTGGTATATAAAGTTAGTTGGCCGGATGAGCTAATTATCCGCGGTACTCTGGCGGATATCGCGCGAAAAATAGACGACGCGCGCATCAAAAGGCAGGCTTTGATTCTCATCGGCGAAGCGTTGAACCCCAACATATCGGCTTCCGAACCTTTTCATCGTTCAAAACTGTACGACAAAGATTTTAGTCACAGCTTTCGGCATCCGACGAAAGGAGGTGATAAAGATGAAGAAAACGAAGAAGGATGTGATTGCATACCGCAAGGCGTGCAAGGCCAGTGGGACCGGTCTGTCCCACTACATCCTGTTGGACAAGAAGAGCAAATAGGATTGTGTCGCGCGTGCTGGAGCACACATGGAGCGAAGCCCGCCCCGCGGAGCGAAGCATCGCGGCTCGCCGAAGGCGACGCCTGTGTGCTCCAGCCCCACGCTACTGTTGAGAGTGAAATCTAAGTTCTGGGAGGAATATATGGAAGACGCAGGGAAACTCACCACAGTTTCGTCACGTGAGCATTACCTGAACACAGGAAATGGCCCCACGATTCAGGTTATA
>DTYX01000145.1 GCA_012961655.1 Candidatus Poribacteria bacterium | reverse complement strand
GCGCGCGGCTGGATAACCACGCGGTCCGCCACTGTCGCGGGCGATGTGCGGAGGGATGCAGACTGGACGGAGGTTGTGGTCAATTACATCACCCTTGCGGATACGAAGGAGATTCAGATTCTGGCGCGCCGCCTCGGACATGACGGCGGAGATGACCCAATCAGCGGGCGAGCGTATTACCGCCTCAAGAGCGTGCGGGAATTCCGCCGCGCTAACCCTGGCGCAGTTCCAGATTTAACTGTGAATGCCGCCAAACGCTCTGACGGGACCGTCACGCTGATGGTCGTCAATACGAATTTCGACGCGGACATCGCCACTACAATCGTTGTAAACGGCTGGCAGCCTGGCGACGACTCGCGAGCGGTTGCGTGGAGTCTCGTTGGCCCAACTCCCTGGGCGACGAACGTCGGCACGAAACCTGAAGTTCAACTGGTCGAAACGCCAATTCACAGGGCTGCCGACGGTTGGCAGATTACGCTGCCAAGACACTCCCTGACCGCTGTAGAGATTCATCCATAGCGTTGCTCGATTGGCAGGCAGGCAAAGAAAGCCGGCATGCGGTATGCCATACTGGACGCGAAGGGCTGGCAAGGTTTCTGCCTTTGGCATACCAGGTACACGGTCTACAGCGTAGCCGTGCCGACCAGTGACAAAACCTTGATTGAATCGTCGATTTCGGTAAGATTTCGATAAACTCAACCCAAGCCTCAATCAAGGGATTTTGGGAAATCGACCTACCAGGAGGTTTTCACGATGAAGAGAGTAATTTACTTTTTAGCGTCATTTTCGGTGGCGTTTACCTTAATAGCTGCAGTATATGCTCAGAAGGGTGATATTCTGGGCAAAGGGGAAAATCGCCTCCACAACGGGGGTTTTGAGAACCCGGTAATTGACCCATGGAAGTTGGAAGTGCGGGCGGACAAGGGTGCAGTCGCCATAGTGGAGATTGACAAGAATACGTCTGAAGAAGGTAAGCAGTCCGTGAAAGTTACCGTAACGAAGCCGACCGGCACTGCGTGGCATGTCAAACTCAGACAGGATGATAGGTGCTTTGAAAAAAATAAGAAGTTTACGCTCGTGTTTTGGGCTAAGGCGGAAAAACCTCGTTCCATTGAAGCTAGCTTCCAACTGCAACGTGACCCATGGAGGGTGTTCTTCTCTCAAAAAATCGACATCGATACTGAGTGGAAAGAATACAATGTGAGCTTCACACCGGATGTGGACAACTTCCAAGACCACTGGGTGGCTTTTCACTTAGCCAACTCGGATATCGTCACATGGTTTGATGATGTTAGATATTTTCAAGGCGATTTAAAAGACGAGGTGGGACGCGAGAGACAACAAGTCCATCCGACAGGAACCCTCAGCGCTACATGGGGAAGAATAAAACGATGGTTCTACTGACTTGAAGTGTGAAACGTTATATGTGAAACTCGTCACGCATCATGGAAAGGTGGGAGAAGCTATAGCCGGATGGGTGACCGTTCTAATGTGAGGAGAAAACGTTATGACTGATAGACCCAACATCCTTTTCATTACAACCGACCACCTACGCTATGATACGCTTGGGTTCACGGGAGACCCTGTCATCAAGACGCCAGCCATTGATACATTAGCGTCTCTGTCAGTGAGCTTTTCCCAGTGCTTCGTGCAGAACCCCGTATGCCATCCGTCACGAGCTACCATCATGACAGGTCGGTATCCGTGCCATCATGGCGTTCGTTGGAATTTCAGCAATCTCAATGAAAATGAAGTAACGCTTTTGGAATACTTCAAACAACACGATTATGCCACAGCCTGTATAGGCAAGTATCACCTGGCTCAGAAGCGTTTTGAGAGGTCTTTGGACTACAAGGAAGCAAGCTCGATTCGCAATATGAACCCCGACAATCCCTTTGTCCAATATGTCAAATCAAGGGGATTTGAGTACAAGACGGGTTTTGCTTTGCCCGATTTCCAGAAGCGCTTGGGCGCTGTGCCGCAGCCCGACCAACCCGAAGACTGCCACCTTGACGCATACGTGGGCATGAAAACCCGCGAGTATCTCAAGCGGATAGAGAAGGACAAGCCCTTTTTTCTGTGGCTGGGTTTCTATGGCCCGCACCATCCTTATGTGCCTTCTGGACGCTTCGCGACCATGTATGACGCTAACAATGTGCCTGCATTCCACAGGTCAGACGATGACCTCAAAAAGAAGCCCATCGAGTACACGCTCTATTTCCAGGCGGAAGCCCATAAGTACTTCGGATTTGCGAATGCATCTGAGCAGACCTTTCGGGAGATGAAAGCCGCCTACTACGGCATGGTATCCCAGATAGACTGGCAACTCGGGCTGGTACTTGAAACGCTCAAAGAACGGGGCTTGGAGGATAAAACGATTGTGGTATTCACCAGTGACCACGGTGAATTTCTTGGAGACCACGGTATCCCCGCCAAGGCGCCTTTTCTGCTTGATTGCATGCTGCGCGTGCCTTGTTTAATCCGCGTACCAGAAACCGGGCAACAGAGGGTTGAATCAGATGAACTTGTGGAGTCAGTAGACCTCTTTCCTACCCTGTGCAGTCTGGCTGGACTTGAGACGCCGGAGTGGGTTCAGGGGCATGATTTGGCTGCGCTTGTGACCGGAAATCGCCAGAGCGAGTACCAGAAGCGTGAAGCTGTATATGCTGAAGCAGTTGACAAGCGCTGTTTGCGTACCAGGGAGTGGAAGTTGATTCACTACCCAGCCAAGAGGTACGGGGAGCTTTATCATCTCACAGAAGACCCTTATGAATTGAACAATCTGTATGACGAACGTCCCGACGTCAGAGAGAAGATGACAATGTACTATTACCGTCACCTGGATGCAATTGAGGATTTCAAACATCCGGCGTACCATCGCTTCACAGGTACGCATCCTGAGAGTGGCGAGCAGGTGACTCATTACATTACGTGGTAGAAGACAGAGATGTTCCATGCTCCAGTGAATTTTGGCATTGATGTCAATGCCGATTACCCATATCGATGAAAGGAGGTTCCCATGTCTCGCAAAGTACGCATTTGCACGATTTCGATGAATTCACTCATCCACGGCGGCCGCTCCTCCAAGGAGGACCGCTTCCGGGAGGCGGAGGAGAAGATGAAGCTGGGCTCGTTAGACAAGCCCGACCTCTTTCTGCTC
>DTYX01000144.1 GCA_012961655.1 Candidatus Poribacteria bacterium | reverse complement strand
TCTTATGTTCTTTGGCAAGCAAAGCAACATTGTATGTGCCGATTTTATTTGCAGTATCGCCATTAGCGGCAATTCTATCCGCTCCGACAACGACACTATCAATTTTTCCTTCCTTCATCACCTGCGCCGCCATATTGTCACAAATTAACGTGACCTCAATTCCAGCTTGCATCAGTTCCCACGTTGTCAGGCGCGCACCCTGTAGCAGCGGGCGTGTCTCATCAGCATAAACTCTGATTTTTTTACCTGCTTCTGATGCTGCGAACATCACTGCCAAAGCTGTACCGTATCCTGAGGTTGCTAACCCTCCCGCGTTACAGTGTGTTAGGATGGTATCTCCATCATTGACCAATTGTTGTCCATGTCTGCCAATTGCTCGACACATCGTTTGATCTTCCATGATAATCTTTTGAGCTTCTGCCAAAAGAATTTCTTTCAATTCATCAATACCACTGTTCCTATGTCGCTTCGCTGTTGATTTCATTCTGTCTAAAGCCCAAAAGAGATTTACTGCTGTCGGGCGTGACGTTGCCAGATAATCGGTGATTTTTTGAAGTTGTGTTTCAAATTCTTCATACTTAGTTGTGGTTAAATTCCATATTCCCAATACGGCGCCTAATGCGCCTGCAATACCAATGGCAGGCGCGCCGCGAACCCTAAGCATTTTAATCGATTCCCAAACGCTTTCGACAGAATCACAATAGATATACTTGACCTCATTGGGCAACAGCGTCTGGTCGATGAGTTTAACTTTACCATCAATCCATTCAATTGTTGTTAACGGCATTTTGCGCTCCTTTTTGGTTAGCCATATATCTGGCGTATGATTCCCTTATTAATTCATAAGTTTCGTCTACAGTAAGCCAGCCATTCAGTTCAAAATATGGTTCAAAAAAGTTTGTCATCTTTTTAAGCATTTTGGCATCCAAATCTGATGTATCTTGAATATGCCTGCACTTATCATCATTAAGCGCCACACATATAACCTTATGGTCCTTATCTTTCCGTTTCAACGTTCCAATAGGTCTCACTTCACATACATAACCTGGCTGCATAAGGTGTTTTGTAATGACCATAGCATCTAGAGGTTCGTTATCTACTGAAAGCGTTTCAGGAATCCAACCATATTCTGTGGGCATCGATATGCTAAATCTGTATTCGACCTCAAAACTGTGTCGTTGTGGATTATATTGATACCTTTTTTTACTTCCCCTTGGAATTTCAATCACTACATTTATAACTCCAGGAGCATGTCGACCAATGGGAACTTCTAATAAGTTCATCGGATTACTCCTCCAAGGTAAATCATCATTAAATCTCTATCCTTGTTGATTTTAACTAAATCTTTCTGGTGACTGGATTTTTGCAATGCTTGCCAAAACCGCAACCGATACTTCACAGCAATGCTAAATTCTCCGTGATGTCGATTGTTGCCTGCAATATTATTTTCATTCCGCATCAACGAATACCCGCAACTTGCGTCAAATTGCCAACCTGAAATTGGCTCGTAGGTTACTTGAATACCAAGTTTGTGTCTGCTTTCAACAATGCCTGAAGGGAACTTTATCCGTTTGTAATCCTCACCTCTGTATCGGTCTTCGACAGTTGCTTCGCCCTTGCGCTGGAATTCATAACTCAATTGAATGTAAGTGTCCACATTTAGGAAATGGTTTAGCTCTAAGTACAAGTCATCCGCATCAGTTCCCAGCCAATGGCCGATAATCGAGCCAAAATGTGTATATTGATTTTCCGTGACCAGATGGGTATACGCCCAGCGGTTGATTCTAGCGTATTCGGCGCGGATGCCGAGATTGGGATATTTTTTAAGATTGCTGAGATAAAATCCCCCCAACAAGCCGATTGCATTCGGGTCATGGTTTTTATACTGAAAATCGTCAATCAACGCTTCGCCGTATATGCGCACGCCATCCACAGGTTTGAACGCGAAATCGCCAACGAACATGGTATTGTTGTCGAACAGCGTACTGTCGTCGAGTTTCGAGTTATACTGGCTGGCATAGTATGGCAAGATAGGATTTACATACTGCCATTCGATGTCGCGCGCATCGCCGCCGTAGAGGATGATTTCGGATAGCCCCAATTCTAACCTATCATTCACCTGCCAGTCGAGCCGATGCCCGGACAGATATCGGTTCGCCAGGTATTCGTGCTTGTCCGCCCACATCTTATCCAACACCGCGGTGAAGCTATATCCTTTTACCGGACCAAATTCGCCCTGAAGCTGTATGAGGTCAAACGGCGGAGAATTGTCCGAAATGCCCAACGCTCCACGATACCCCGGCCCCCAAAAAATTTTATCCCTGCCGATTTTCACATCAAATTTCGAGATGGAAAAACTGAGGTAGACTCTCGTGAAATCGGCAACGTAATTAGCTCGCCAGGGGTTGAGCCGTTTTGAAGCAGTCTTGCCTTCTTTGGGATATTTATCGGTGATTTCGCTGACTTCAAACTCCTCATATAAAAAAAAGTTTTTGCCCGACGAATATCCGAGAGCGACTTGGAAAGCCGGACCGATTTTGTGTTGATACTTAGGGAAATGACGAAACTGCGGCGTTGCTACAAAACGTAAACCTTGATTGACTGCTTCTCCCCGAATTTCCAAAAGCTCATCGGAAAATTCTTTAGTCAATTTCTCCAACAATTGAATATCGACAGGATTGGGTTTGACAAGACCCGCAGTTATACGCGATTGTGCCTTTTTGATTATCTGAGTGACTTGGAAGCGTGTGAACGGACCGCTGCTGCTATGAATGCCGCCTGTGACGCCATCGGTTTCCAGCTTCTGCAATGCCAATTCAACCCATCCATTTAAAATTAAAGGCGCGGTGGGCTTAGCCTGTATCGAACTAATTTCGATATAACAGATAAAAATGAGGATGGCTGTAACTTTGCTGGTATTTTTAAAATCTTCTTTTTGATTCATCGATAGAATGAGGGATAGTTACTACTTTTTCAGTTAGCATCATTCCGTGGTTTCAGGGAAGCGAGCAACTATTTCTCCGCTTCCCAGTTCCTCGGCACAAGTTTTTCACCTTCGTAAAAACTGAATTATTTTCTTGATTTCGTTATTTTATTATGATAAAATGATGAATGTTATTTCAAAAAACAACTCTAATTTTATCATATTTTAGAAATTGTTTCAATAGTAAATTCTGTCTGTGATTTACCCCCGTTTTTCTGTGAGCTAAGTTTTAACGTGCTTTTTCGTCTCCAGGAGTCCCGAAGACTCCATCGGAGTCCCTTCGGGATTTGCGTTAAGTTCCTTTTTTGGGTCCATCAACAAGTTTGTAACACCACCACAAATTTAACAGCGCAGTAGCTTCTTTTGGGATTAATGGTGAACTGGAAATTGTCAGTGTGCGGGCGCCACACATCGGCGGGGACAGATGATCTAAT
>DTYX01000143.1 GCA_012961655.1 Candidatus Poribacteria bacterium | reverse complement strand
GATGAAGTCCGCATCTCCAATATAGCCCGAACACCAGCGGAGATTAAAGAATCATTCCAGAATGGTCTCGGGATGTCGGTCAATCTCAAAGACAAATTAACCATCACGTGGGGGCAGTTGAAACAAGATTAGCGGATTATCCTCCAATACTGCAATGCCATGTATTACTTGGAGGAATGGAAGGAAAGGAAGAATTCTTCTTTTCCTTTCCCGTGTATTCACTTTAGGATATGAACCTTATGACTGAATCTGCTACGACATTTTAGGAATAACCGATCAAAAGGAAATATCATGAAAGCCATTGTATTTCATGAACAAGGCGGCGTAGAAAAACTTCGATACGAGGATGTGCCTAATCCAAAGATTAATCGGGATGAGGTATTAGTGCGCGTGAGAGCATGTGCCGTCAATCGTTTGGACCTCCGCGCGCGACGGGACAGACCTGAAGTCGCCCCGATGCCGCACATCCTCGGCTCCGACGTGGCGGGAGATGTCGCTGAAGTAGGCTCGGAAGCGTTCACTTCGTCCACCGACGCTTCACCCCCCGCTTGCTGGGAGGCGGAGGGGCTCGGTTTACGGGCGCACATCAAAGTGGGTGAACGAGTTGTAATTTTCCCGTGCATCAACTGCGGATATTGTGTGGATTGTATCAACGGCGATGAGAGTTTATGCGATAATCAGAAGGTGTTGGGATTTCAGACCAACGGCGGATATGCCGAATTCGTGAAAGCTCCAGAGCGAAATATCATCCCGATTTCAGATGAAATCTCTTATGCCGAAGCAGCGGCTGTTCCCATAACTTTTCTGACCGCCTGGCACATGCTCATCACCAGAGCCAATTTGAACGCCGGGGAAGATGTCTTGATTCTCTCTGCGGGCAGCGGCGTAGGCAGTGCGGCGCTGCAGATAGCCAAACTATCCGGAGCGCGGGTGTTTGCAACCGCGAGCACGGAGGAAAAGTTGGCGAGAGCAAAGGAGTTCGGAGCGGATTTTGCTATTAATTACAAAGAAGTCGATTTTAGCGACGTTGTCAAGCAATTGACAAAAGGTCGCGGCGTCGATGTAGTTTTCGAGCATGTCGGTGCAGATACCTTTGAACAAAGCATCAATAGCCTTGCCAAAAATGGCAGACTTGTCACCTGCGGCGTCACTAGCGGCAATATGGCAAGGATAAATATACGGTACATTTATCAAAAGCAACTTAGCATTATCGGTTCAGCTCTGGGGAACAAACGCGAGCTAGTGAAAATTCTCAAACTTGTAGAACAAGGTAAATTGAAACCAATAATCGACCAAATTTTGCCCTTGGAGAAAGCGGCTTACGCTCATCGCTTGATGGAAGATAGAAATCATTTTGGCAAGTTGATTTTGGCGCCAAATCCCGCTATCTAATTCAGAGCCAAGTTCTGAGGCAATCATTTCTGAAAAGTGATAAGCAACTATTAACACAAGGAGATTTGCAATGACCGAAATTCTAACATTATATGAAGGTTTACGGGTAACAGATGTATGCGACGGACTGGATGCTATTGGGCTAATAGATACCTGCACCATGGATTGGGAGATTCGTCCCTTGTGGCGCGATGTGGAACAATTCCGTCATCGTATCTACGGTTTAGCCCATACTTTGCGTTTTGTTCCGACAAACCGCGTGGCGCCGCGCCCCTTGCCATTAGATGAGTACAAGATTTGGAAAGGCAATTGGTATCGCCAGTTGGCGCCTGGCCCAAAAGGACCGATGCAGCCAGGCGAAATCCTGGTGATTGATGCCTCAGAGGCCGGGGATGTCGGTTTTATCGGCTCAAACAACGCCTTGGGCTGGATAAATCAAGGCGCGCGTGGGGTCATAACGAATGGAGGATGCCGCGATACCGACGAACTGATTAAACAGCAGGTTCCGGTATATTCCCGTCGCATCGCACGCGGCATTCGTCCAGGCAGGTTGGAGTGGGATTCGGAGAATGTACCGATTGCTTGCGGGGGTGTGCGAGTTTTTCCGGGGGACATTGTCGTTGCCGATGGCGATGGTGTTATCGTTGTTCCAAGGGAACATGCCGAAACAGTCGCCCAGATTGCACGCGAGATTGCCAATGCTGACAAACAGGGACGAATGCAGAAGTACAAACAAGCCGGCCTAGATTTCGATATTTCACTTAAAACTCTCCAATGACATTAGCTTCTGCTGGTTTCGCCCTCTTTGTTGGATATTGCCGACAACGAGAAATTTGTCTCAAATATCTGTATCGAGCATTGAGGCAAAATAGAAGATGTGGAAACCATTTAAACAAGATAAACTGCTGGCACGTCAATTAACTAAAATAAATTTTTCTCTAATAGCTCTAGTCGGTGCGTTTGTAATCGGTTGCACTTCTGGCATCTTACATTCTGAATTAATCCAACTTTACAAACAAGCCAATCAATTGTATGAGAAAAGAGAATATCTAAAAGCGGCTGAACTTTATGAAATTATTGCCTCAAAGATAAGTAACAGCAATGTATACTACAACCTGGGAAATACTTATTTCAAGCTAGGACAGCGCGGCAAAGCGATTCTTTATTACGAGCGCGCTAGACAATTGATGCCCCGCGATAAAGACATACGAAGAAATCTTAGATATGCAATTTCACTAAATGAGGATAAACAATTCGCTCCATTCAACTCAATCCTTAACAGTCTGATTACCATCAACGAACTTACTGTTCTCATTTTGGGGTTTTCTATGTCTCTTGCCTCGGGTGCTATTGTTTATATTTTGTTTGATGATGCCAGGATAAAAAAAATTACTCGTTATGCTATGCTTATCCTTGGAGGAACGTTGTTACTCTGTTTTATCATTTTAATTTTGTCAGTGCATACATCTGGTATATCGAGGGCTATTGTGCTTATACCGGAAATTACCGTCAAAAGCGCGCCCGATGAGGGTTCCACTGTACTTTTCTCTCTACATGAAGGTACGATGGTAGAAATCAAAGAGATACAGGCAAAATGGGCAAAAATCAATCTGCCCGATGGTACTGAAGGATGGATTGCCAGCAGCGCTATTGAGCGAATTTAACCAATCGTCAGCCATCGAGGGAAGGATACAAATCTTGCTTTGGTAGTTTTTAAAAAAAACTGAAAGAGGAGGAGCTTTATGGCAAATAAGATAAAAACAGCGCTTGAGGCGGGGGAAGTAGTTGTTGGCCCATTCATCATCTCTTCAGCGCCGGTATTGGTCGAAATAGCTGGATATTCCGGTTTTGATTTCGTCATGATAGATATGGAACATACTTCGACGGATTTCATTATCGCGGAACAGATGGTATTAGCAGCGAAGGCGTCTAATATTGTGCCAGGTATTCGGGTGCCGGAAAATAGGCCAACTCATATTTTGCGAGCATTGGAGATTGGAGCGGAAATTATTGACGTTCCATGGGTAAATACGAGAGCGGAAGCGGCCTCGGTTGTGCGTTCGGGCAAATATTTTCCCCTCGGCGAACGCGGCTGCGCGCCGATAACGCGAGGTAATCTCTATGGCTCATACGCCTCCTCACTTAATGGGGTTGGGGAAACGCTAAGAAGGGCTAATGAAGAGACGATGTTGATGGTACAGATAGAAACTCGTGAAGGGGTGGAAAATGTAGATGAAATCGCTTCTACGGACTACATAGACATTATCTTCATTGGGCCTGCTGACCTCTCACAGTCTTTGGGCATCCCAGGAGAGTACGATAACCCAATATTTGACAGAGCAGTAAAGAAGGTTATTAGAAGTACCAGAGATAATGGCAAATTCGCCGGGATTTTTGTTATCGGCGGAGCGGAAGTAGGCCAGAAGTGGGTCGATGAAGGGGCGCAACTATTGACACCTTTCGCGGATTCATATCAGATTTACCTCTGCTGGAAGGATATCATGGCAGATTATGAATCCGTAAAAAATACAACTGTAAAGATTAATAACCCCTCGGTAAAAGCGGCGGAAAAATCAAAGGGAGATACGGGGAATCCTCATTACGACTGGTTTGATGTGATTTAATATTCACTATAGCATTACACCCATTCCGCCATAGGCGAACTTCAAACCAGGGGTTTTCGCCTTGTACTCAAGTTTTTCTGAATACAACAGTCCCGCAACTAATTGTTTGTTTTTCCAACTATGGCAGGAGAGATGTGTCAGAATGCACTTCTCAACCCCTATCTGCCTCCAACAATCAATAGCCTGCTGATGGTACCAAGAAACACGAGTTTAGGTGCGGAACTTATGAACCATCCTTAACCATCTGCTAAGTTGGATTCTCAATCAGTTTCTGTATCTTCGGAATAGCTATACCCTTAGTGGAAACTTTCCCTGATAAAAACTCAATAATCTGCTTTGAATTTTATTTTCTGTATGGGACATTCTCTTTTTCCTTTCTTTTTGCAAAGTTGTATGCTGATAATTCTTTGCGAACAGAGTCAAATCAGATAAAATGATACATATACCTTCCCAATATCGAACCCAGCAGTCCCCAAACGCTCGCCATCGTGAATTGTCCCAAAACCAATCCGATGAAAAATGCGCTGGCTTGACGGTGCATTTTCAAGCCGCCGAATTTCAGAATAATCCATTTTGCCAACCAACTGAGGAAAACGGAGAACCAGAGCAGATTCAACGACCAGGTGCCGCCGATGACATAGCCTGCGGGATGGAAAGGCCACCAGATATAAAATCTTCGCATAATCAAAAACCAAGAACCCATCAACACTCCCACGCCCATCCAGGTGATGGAACGAAAATTGGTCGGGCGGGAAAAATTCAGCCAACTCTGCAGGCGATTGAAAATCGGCCAGCCCGGCCAGGTGCTTCCCCAGAATTTATAAGCTGTGTGCAGGTATGCCCAACAAGCGGCAAAGGCGCCTGTTATAGTCGCTAAAATCATACCTGTAATTAGTAACCAGCCGACTTTGATTCTCATCCGGTCGGCGATTTTGAAGGCTTCTAATTCATGCGGTTGGGGGTTGCTGCGGTGGGCGTAAGTGAAAAAATGCAGATAGGAAAACATGGTCAGGCTTGTCGGGCCGATGGGGCGCGTGCCGAAGATGGTCACCATGATGACCTCCGGGCGAAACGCTAAATCGTGCATCGGATAGCCAATCTCCGCGCGGATGCGGGTGACGGTGGTCGATAATCCGAAGAATATGATAAAGAACACAAATGACACCCATACAGGCATGCCAGCGACGTAACAGAAACCTATCAGATAACCCATACTTAACGCCAGCCCCAACAAAGCCCATTTATACTGGGATAGTATCGCTGGGTCTTCACCTGAAGTAACGCCGAAGAAACTTTTTAAAATCCGCCATGCCTGGAAGCGATACATCCAAATCGCCGCTGCTAATATCGCTACGCACGTCCCGATGGATTGTTGCCATACGAATGGAAAACCGCGCAACGCCTGAACGCCTATCATGTTGCCCAGCACGCGCTCAAACCGCCAGAACCAGTAAAAGAACCAGGTGGAAAAAGCGAGGTCCAACGGCATAAAATACGCCAACCCGACGGCGAAGGAGTGGAATTCCAGCGGTATCCATCCCAAGGCGTTCCACGGTTTGGTCGTGAAATATTGACTGAGCATAAAGCGGCCATAGAGAAAACTGGGAACGGCAGGATGGAGATAATGAATGCCATTGATTAAATCAATCCCCGCGGAGACGGCAAAACCTATCCAGACCAAGCGCGTCTTAAATAAATTCGGTCCCTTATCTATAACCTCTAACGGCAACTGCGCTAACGGATAGCTCAGTTTTTCACGTTCCATCCACTGCCGACGCACCAATATGTTTATACACAGCATGAATATCAGTAGCGCTATAATCACCGTTGACCACAGTATGCTGGGCAGAAACCAAGCCTTTATATATTCTTCGACGTAGAGAGTATTTTGATAGAAAAAAGCGCCCCGGTCTTTGTAGTATCCCGCCAACACAGATTTATCCGTCACCACCAACCACTTTGGCACATAAGCGTGAAACAACTCCTGCCAATCATTCTCCGGCGAGGCGAAATAAAAAGCGTGTCCAATGAGAGGGTAAAGACGCTGAATCATGTCGTGTCCGGCAATCGCAGACGAAACACATAGCATAGAGTACAACAACAATAGGTCTGTTTTTGACAGGGTGAGTTTCGGAATAAAATTTTTGAGGAAAATATTTAGCAAGCTGAGGACGAAAATGATGAAAATCGTATTCATGAACAGCGATACGCGCGTATAGTTTACCCCATGTCCGATAATGCCGGTGTCGATAACCCAAAGGCTGTTCAACGGCACAATGATGAAGGCAATAACAAACAGCTTTAGGGCTAAAATAGAGTTTTTGGATTGTGTTTGAGGTTGTTGGATTTCGTTCATAGTCGTAAAGGCGAGATGATAATGGATTTGACCGCGATACCAGGTAAACACTGTGAGATAAAGGCTACGCCTATCTCACGGGGTAAATTTTCACTTTTCATCAATCAATAGTCGAAAGCAGTATTTCTGCTCAAAACAGAGGTGGAAGGGTTCTTGCCAACTCCCTCAAATAAAAATGTGGATTGGCGTCGGGACGTCGCATCTGAACGATTGCGAGAGCTTCATCGAAGTTGGTGCTCTGAGTATTGGCTAAATATGTCGAGACAACTGTTGTCGAGCGGCTTATACCGGCATGGCAATGCACAAATACCTTTTTATGCCATTCTAATAGTTGAGCCAGCATATAAACCGCCGCGGTCAATGTCGTCGCTTTGTTGCCCGGTAAGCGACATTTAAAACCGCGGTGATGCCGTTTGCTTGTAACATTTCGATGTCGGCGGCTTCATGGCGGTTGCCAATCGCAATTCTTTCGGTGATAAAATCCAATTTGACACTCCTTATATGTAGATTCACATCTCGACGTTAACAGATGTCGATATAATCAAGCTTTTTGGCAGTTGCGACAGCTTTTCTTAAAGAATTTCCTCTGCAACTTGCCGAATTATCTCAGCGGGCTTCTCCATTGTTGTCGCGTCTTTGGTCGCCGCGTCGATGATAGCTCTGCTGGCTTCATATTGGTCTTTGATATCTCGGTGAGCGACCAGAGTCCCTATCTTCTTAATTCTATCCTTCAGCTCTTTCTTACTAATATTTGTATGCAGATTCTCATATTCAAAAAGTTCATCGATACTGCGGAATAATGTTCCATTTCGATATTTTGGGATATAAACAAGTACAAACTGGCACTGCTTGCAAAAATTCTCATTATCGCTTGCAACCGCGCGTAACAACCCGGCAATTTAGTTTAGAGTATAGCAAATTTCTGCTGGAAAGTAAAGAGTTTCTTTGACCGATATGAGGCGCTCTTTTCAAAAGAGATGAAATAAAAAAGCCGTGCCTTTGGAAAAAGACACGGCTTTTGGGTCTATATTTAAAATCACTATTGCGTATAAACCTCGCCTAAGTGTACGCCAACTAACGCAAGGTCAGAGATATCAACGTTTCCATCGCCATCAACGTCGCCTATTTCGGGGTTAATTTCGCCGAAGTGTTCGGAAACCAACATCAAATCGAGGATATCTACTCGTTCATCGCCGTTGACATCCCAAGGCGGTAAGGAGATTGCAAGCCGGTAGATGCCGAAGTTTTGAACCGTAGCAGTGACAATATTCGCTTCAATATCTGTTCTTTGGTCTTCTATCTTCGTCCAGGAATCATCTTCTGTAAGTACAAATATTTGCGGCGCTTGCGGTGTATCTTCGACTTGCTCGGGATACGGTATAGTGATTCGCACCGTTTGCTTGAATTTATCTATCACGCTGCCATCCTGCATTGTAATGATAAATTCTCGGACGCTGTCTGGAACAGCTCTTTTCAACGCAGGCACAGCAGAATCATCCAGCACGTTGATAGCGACGCTGCCCGACAGAAGGACGTTATCCGCCATGCCGTTGGCTTTCAAGGCAGCTTTTGTGCCATCCGGTAAAACCGCCTGACCGCCGTTAGTTCCGATAATAAGCGTGGCGTTTGGACTATTCGAGACTAATTGCTTATTTTCGTTTCCGGCGGCGTCAAGAGCTGTTACCGCGTAGAAGTAAGTAACACTGGGGATAGCTGTTTCATCCAACGTCGAAGTTGCAGTGACGTTTCGGATAATCGGGGATAATTCCGTCGCATCTAAAATCCCCCCTGACCCCCCTTTGGTAAAGGGGGGAACCGCGCCGGCTTCACTGCGATAGACATTATACGCGTATGCTCCTTCAACTTCTCGCCAGGTCAACTTGATGTTTTCGCCTGTTATATCAACCTGCGCGACAAGGTTCTCAGGGGCGACACCCAAGCCTATCGTGTCCAATTCGATGGTTACTTCATCGGAAACGCCTCTGTTGCCTGCGGCGTCAAAGGCTTCGATTACTATTGTATTAGAACCTGATTGCAACGTGACTGGTATCTCCAATTTCGCCGTTGGCGTCGCTGATTCAGTCTCGCCGTTGAGGACAATATTGACCGCGGATATCGGGTATGAGGTGTTGTCGCTAATAGCAGCTTGTACCGTGATTTGAGACTGATTGGTCACTTCTGGCAGCGGTTCTATCGTCACAACCGGTGGCACACTATCAACGGTAACTTCGACGGGACTGGTGAGTTTACTCTGATTGCCTACGCTATCAATGGCATAAGCTCTTATGCTATTTGCGCCCGCTGAGAGCGATACATCTTCAACTATGAAGCTACCATTATCTGGATTAACCAGACCTTTGCCGACTATAGCGCCATCCACAGTAACAACAACGGAAACGGGATTCGTCACTACAACATCGGGCACTGTACCTTCAACCGTAATCGCGGTCTCTGAAATCGGACTGACGATATCCTGCAAAATTGGCGTTTTCGGTTTTTCGGTAACGACGCTGAAACTCCACTGTACCTCACTGATATTACCAACTTTGTCTGCTACTTGCACTCTGACAGTGTTCTTTCCACTTGACAGAGAGGTTGGCCGTTCTAATTGGCTCAAATCCAATGGGCCTAGAGCGGGTCGCCGCTGCAAGAGGCGGAGATTTCTGAAATGAATCACCACCAAGCCCGTCTCCCTGAAGGTCGCGATTTCCGCCTCGCCCAACAATTCCTCTAAGGTGTAGAAATAGCCATTAATCTCAATTAGGACTGTCGCTGGGTCTACACCGCTAAATTCATCGGCTAAGAAGAAGGCGATAGCCTGTAACTCATCGGAACTGATGGTACCATCAGGTGGGGGAATAAGTTGGGTTATTATAGGACCAATCTCGTCATCGCCGGCGACCACCTGGAAAATTTTTGAAGCGAGAGCTTGATTTCCAGCGAGGTCGAAAACCACGACTTCAACTCTATAGTATTTGCCATCCTCAAGTTCAACACTGGGGATGTAGCTTACACTTCCGCCCCCTGCAGTTGCGATGAAGACGTGCGTAACCACATCACCGTCGGCGGTGGTGTTAGCCGCTTCCTCAGTCTCTTTTCCGGAACTGAGCCACATCTCAATACTGCTTATATCGAGGTCAAAACCGTCGATAGTCGCCGTGATATTGGGAAAAGTAGACGCGGTTGTGTCTCCGCTCGGCGTATTGATAGTAACCGTCGGTTCTTCGGTATCCAGAATGACCTCTGCTTGCGCACTGGATTCATTACCCAGCGCGTCTTCCGCTTCTACGATGAAGGTGTATTCGCCATCTGCGGAGAGATTTAGCTCCACTGGCGTAACAGGATTCGGAATAGTTGACAGAGGAATGCCATCCTGTTTAATCGTTAAACTGGTCTGTTCAACGCCGACATTAGTTTCGTCTTGCGCTTCGACGACGGTGAAATTAACCGTAATTGCGCCATCGTTAGTTGCTTTCCCTGTTACATCGCCAGCGCTGTTTACGATGCTGGGGCCGCTAATTGATGGGGGCGTAAGGTCAAGGGTGACATTGAGAATATTTGAATCTTCGCTTTCGTTGCCCTTGATATCTTCCGCTTTCGCCTTAATTTCATTCGCGCCCAAAGTAAGCGCGACGGACATCTCGATAGCGCTACTGGCGACAGCAGTACCGTAAGGTATGTCATTTTTATATACTGTTACCAGAGCTCCCGCTTCCACATCAGAGCCCTGGACGAGGATTTGAGAGTTACTGGTGTATATTCTGCCATCGTCCCCGACGACATCACCGGAGCCTAGCGCGTAGCTCAATGACGGCGCTGGTGTCGTGGTATCCTTCTCGACAGCGAGCGTTCTTTGGTCGTAGTTGCCGGCGCCATCCTCAGCGTAGATGGTGATGTTATATTCACCGTCCGGCAGTTCTCCGCCATCCTGTAATTCCGGGACATTGAAGCTAAATTCCAGGTCCACAGAGCTTGCGGGAAGCGCCGCGCCGTGAGGAATCTCAGCAGTGCCAGCCGGTCCGGTCGCCTGTATGGTGATGTCAGCAACCTCAATGTTATCAGACACGGTCGCGGAAACCGTGTCGATTCCTGTGCTATGGAAGTTGCTAATCACTGGCGGCATAGTGTCTTCCAGACCAACTTGATACAGGAAGCTACTGGAAAATTCAGCGGATTGGTTGCCAGCCATATCCTCTACACTCGCTGAGAACGTGTGTGTGCCGGTTTCCGTGAATGGTTCTTCCGTCTGGTAGCTCAATTGACCTGAATCACTATCGTAGGTGAAGCTAACGGGGTTGCCATCAAAGCTAAATTGGATGCTGTCTTCATTGATGCCGTAAGCGTCTATGATTGTCAGATAGATGGTCGGTTGAGCGTCACTGATGACCGCGCCCGATGCGGGGTTGGGGTCGAAAATCAGCGGCGGTACGGTATCTCTGATGATGTTGAGAGTTGTCGCTGGGCTGCTATTGCCAGCGGCGTCAGTAGCGGTGCCACTGATGGTATTTCGTCCTTCGCGCGATAAGCTGACGCTGGATACGGTGAAGTCGCCCGTAATTCCATCTGCGGTGGTCTCTATCGGCGCACCGCTATTGACTGAGATGGAAACGGTTGAATTGGGTTCTGCAGTTCCCATTATAGGGATAGTTGACTGATTGGTCAGGGTCGGAATCGACGGGTCGAAGCTAATCGGGTCGGGGGCGTCAACATCCACCATAATCGTCCAGATAGCCTGAGCCTTATTGGGTTCCGGCGTAGCTTTATCGGCAGCTTCAACGGTTATCCGATATTCGCCGCTCACCGTTGAGGTAGATGTTAAATCTCCCTCGGTTACCGGCGCGCTGATGATGCTTTCTGACGCGCTGACGGGACTTATCGTGGCGGATAAAGTATTTTCCGGCGTCGTCGCCGAGACATCTGTGCCATCGGCGCTCTTCATCTTCTTAATTTTGACGCCGTAACCGGATTCATTATTTACACCGGATTCCGAATCGACCACTCTGGCGCTGATTGAAAATTCAGTGGTTGTGACGAAACCGGTAGGTGTTAAGTTGCCGATAACTGGCGGAATCTTGTCCGCGGCGCCTATATTCACCGTAAAGTTGACGGTAGCTCGAGTGATAAGCCCGGCTTTATCTGTTGCTTCAAAGACCGTCGTGTAACTCACTCCTTGCCCTAAGGCGGCCTCTTGAGGTAAAGTGTAGGATGCCGTTTTATCGGCGATATTATACGCCATGGTATACGTCGTTTTAGCGATTGACACGGTATGCGATTCCAGACCGCTGCCGACATCCTCTACGCGCGCTTTGAATGTCGGCGTTCGATTGGAAACTTCTGTTCCATCAGTGGGAGATATAACTTCAATCGTCGGTGGAACGGTATCCACTATAATCTGAAGTGATGTCGGTTCGCTCTCATGGATGCCGTCGAAAACAGTTACGTTGATTGTGTGTTCGCCATCGGATAATCCCGAAAAAGCGATTGAGAAATTACCGCTGGCGTCAATGGGCGCCGTAAATGTGGCCGAGCCGTAGCCGCGCGCTTCCGCGTTCGCTTCTCCAGCGCCCACGACGCTGAAGCTTGGACCAAAGACATTCCCGCCGTCAATTGCGCCATCGGTGACTGCTCTTCCGCCTATCGAACTTATCGTCGGCGCGTCTGGCTCTCTGTTGTCGATGACAAAGGAGCTAGAAATCCCAGCATTTTCGATTTCGCCGTTGGGCACAACTCTGACCAGATAGCTCTTCTTGTCGACGCCCGCGGGGGATGACCAGATTAAACTCAAGCCGGCGCCTGGGGCGACATTGTTCTTGCTTACCGCGTTCTGCACCCAAATTAAGCCGCCGCTGTCGCTATAATCGAGCCGAATGTTGGCGCGCTCGCCATCGAGGTCGGTCAGGTTGTAGGAGATGGCGATATCGCCCGTATTCCCAGATGTCGTAACTGAGCTGACGACAGCAGGACTATCTTCGATTGTCGGTCCGACATGAGGGCCAGAGGTAATCTCCGAACTGTCATAAGTGGCGACAAAGGTATAAGTGTGGTTCTCCCCCTCTGGCAGCTTTTTCAGACCGGATATCGTGGCAGTATATTCGACGCCATCGGTGAAATCGCTATCCGCCGAATCTTTTATCATTGGCAGGGTAATCTCTGGGCTGGCGATATTGACGACCACGCTATCGGGAGCCTGGTTGTCTTTGTCTTCGTAAATGACGCTGTATTCAAATTCGGTGGCGACGATGCCTTCAGATGGCGAAACCGATGCGCTTTTAAATTCCGGCGGCGTATCTGAAATAACTATTGTGTCCGAAGGTTCTGCGCCCGATTCGTATCCGAACGTCTTGCCGCCATCGTCGCTCGGATTTACCGTGACCGTCCATTTGTCACCGGGAGCGGTTAACGCCGATGATACGACGCGAGCATTGCGCAGAGTCGTTACCTCATCGCCGCGTCCAGGTTCTTCAGCAGCGCCTTTGTACCATCTGATTTCCGTGCCATTTTCAACATCGCCGTCCTCATCAGAAAAAGTATAACTAACGGTTAAATTATCAGCCCCCGTTGGAGGGTCAGGTGAAATAGCGACATCGCTGACCTGTGGCAATCGGTTGAATTTGTTGACGGTAAAACCGACTATCTCTGTATCGGACAATTCGACACCGCTCACGCCAGTAGACGCGGCTTTCAGTTCCAGCTTATGGTCGCCGGCATCGCCAAAATCTGTCAGCCATTCAACCCTTGCGCCTATTACATTATCCTCATCATCTGTAATAGGTGTAACGGTCACCGCACCTCCTGAGGTCAACAAAGCAGCGCTGGGAGTTATAGGGTCGCCGTCTGGGTCGTTCACATCAAAGGTGACAATAGCGGTTTCAGTTTCGTCGATTTGACCCGCTACACCGTCGGGGTTTGAATCGTCGCTACTAACTGCGATGTTTGATATTACAGGCGGTTGGTCTTCGGCAATTCCGACAGCGATAGTGAAGGATTCAGAATCGGTCAGCACATCTGGGTCCGCTGGGTCGGCGCGGTCTCTGACTTCAACGGTTACATCATGTTCGCCGATATCGTCCGGATTTATCGGCGTCCAATTCAACTCACCCGTCGTCTCATTTAGAGTCGCTCCAGCGGGGAGATTCGGAGAACTGTAGAAGAGATTATCGCCAGGGTCTGGGTCAGATGCGGTAAAAGTATGGGTGTTTGGTTGACCAGCGACAAAGGCTAAATTGCCGACTGCGTCCAACTTAGGCGGTCTATTTGCCTCAGTGACCTCAACGGTAACCTCCGTCGTCGCTGTCTGCGGCGCGGCGCCGCCGGTCTTCGGATTGCCTTCGGCATCCAGGCGCACATCGGTCGCGTTATAATTGAAAACGTACACGCCGGATTGGTCATATCCCGGTTGCCATGAAGCTATTGCTCCAGCGAGGGTTAAACCGCTGGGCGCGTCGGTAACCGAATAGTCAAGCGGGTCATTGTCTGCGTTGCCGGTTACGTCTATTGCGGCAAATATGGCGTCCTCTGGCACAGGCGCGCCAGTCGGGCCAATAATCAGAATCTGACCTTCCTCTACTGTCGCGGATAAAGTTTCCGGTAGCACCGGCGGGTCGTTTTTGTCGTTCACAGTGACGGTGTAAAATTCCGTAACGACACTATTTGGCAAATCATTATTGTCATCGCCTTTGACGGTCAACTCGATGTCTATAGATGTCGCTGTACCGGTAACTACATCGTATCCAGGCGTCCAGGTAAAGATATGAGAACCTGAATGCGAGTCGAAGTCTATTTTAGTGCCTGGGAAGCCAATCAGTTCCAGACTGATTTTATCTTCGACATCGGGGTCAGCGCCTTCCACCGTGACCTGCATTTCATCGCCTTCGTCGATGGGTGAATTACTCGATATGGTCAATTCGACAGGTCGGTTCACGTTGTTCACAACTACGTTGATATCTTCACTGTCCGTGTTATTCTCAGGATTGCCATCATCGGCTGTAATGGTGACAGCTTGAGAGACGACTGGGTCAGCAGCGGTAGCGACATCAAAAGGCGCGGTCCAGGTCATCTCCTGGGTTGTAATTCCTGTATCGCTATCGAAGCTCGACGCGCCCAACGTAAAACTGTCTCCGCCGGGCAAATCAGTCGATGAGATGGTGACTAATTCCTTATCGTCATCTTTCACGGTGACGGTAACAGATAACGTTTCACCTTCGTTTATCGGCGTGACGTCCGCTATCTCCAAAATCACGGGAGCGCGGTTTTTATCGGTAACCCTTATCACCCAGGTCTGCTCAGAGGTGCTATTATCTTCGCCGCGGCCGTCATCCGCGGTGAAAACGATGCGCGCCGCTGTGATAGTTCTGCCCTCTTTTGTCACGTCGTATCCTGGCGTCCAGGTAAACGTCCGGCTGTAGACTTCAGTAACGGGGTCGAAATTTAGACTGGATAACTGTGAACTGGCGGGCAAATCCACGGGATAACCGTCAGCGTCTACTGCTTGAGCGGATATGGTCAAAACATCGCCATCATTATCTTGAGCTTCAACCGTAAAGCTCACCGTCTCGGTTTCATTAACTTCCTGTGTTACCGGCGTTGAGAGAAACTCAGGCGACTCATTGACATCCTCGACATTTATGATTACCGTCCGGCTATCGGTGAGTGGGTTATCTGGATTAGACGGTTCATCAGTGGCGGTAAAAGCCGCGGAATACAGTCCCGGCGGTATCGGTGTTTCATCGCTTCCCGAAAGGGTAAAAGTTCCTGTGGCCGGATTGCCATCAGTCGCGGCGAAAGTGGCAATGCCGTCATCAATCAGAACTGATACCGCTGATAACGAGACAATGTCCGCGACATCCGGGTCAGTGCCAGTGAGATTCAATGTGAGAGATTCATTCTCCTTTATGAAGATAGGCGCATCGCCAACCGGTTCGCCATCTTTAGTCACCGACAAGGTTGGGGCTTGATTGGCGGCGACGCTGATAGCGACGGTCTCCTGGTCAGCGCTGGGCGCCGGAGTGCCATTATCTTTCACCGTAAATCGGAGGCGGAAATTCTTGCCTTCATCGCCCCTATTCGGCGTCCAAGAGAAGGTTCTTTCCTTCTGGTCGGTGTCTTCAGCTTCGGCTTTGTTATTGAAGTCATTGATTGCGGCGGTGAGCGAACCGAGCGGAGCGCCGGCGGGAGAAATCACCTCCGCCGAAACTGAATAGGTCCATAACGACGGCGGACTTGGGTCATCATCAGTAACGGTAACGGTTAGATTTATTGGGTCGCCGGCTCCCGTTGACGCAGTATTGCCAGTTACCTCGATAACGACGGGTCGATTGAGATTATTAACTGTAACGATGAATGTCGTTTCAGCAGTCGCGCCATCTATATCAGAAACGGTGATAGTAATTTCATAGACTTTAGAACCCGTTTCGTCATCGCTGTCGTTCCGACTGGGCGTCCAAACGAATTTGTAGGAACCGAGGACTATCTCAGGCGCCTCTTCAGGAACTGGATTAATTGCGAAGGTCGGTTTATTTATATCTCCATCTCCATCCGCATCTACGATTGGAAGTGTGAAATCGAGGGTAAAAGTTTCAGTTACCGTTTTATCGCCTATTTCGTCGATTTTTACGGGAGCGTTTTCGATTGCTCCTTCCGCTTCCGCCATTTCGCCTTCCACTCCCGCGCTAACTGGAGTGACGGTACATTTCCACACCTGATTTTTCTGGAAGAGCTCTTTGGATACAACAGCATCGGCCAACGCTGGTTGGACGACTCCATCTTTGCTCCACTCATAGTTATAAGTGACAACATCGCCCGCATCGGGGTCAATACTTTCAGTTATGATTTGGCAGAAGAGGTCATTTTCACGCGTCAGAGGTGTGCCCGCGGGCGCGCCTCTGGCGACGATTACCACTTCCGGTTTGGATGGCGGGCTATCAGCGATGGTTATATCATTGCTGACCACAGAACTGCTCTGTAGACCGCCGCTGTCCTCAACGACCAATTCGAGAGAGATGGTATCATCCTTATTGAAGTCCGCGCCGTCCAAAGTCGCGCCGGTTGCGCCGGAGATTTCCGTTCCATTTTTCAACCATTTGTAGATTTTTTTCAAACTATCCGCCGGAGTGAAATCATCCGTCGCATCGATGGATACAACGCCTAAAACGCTATCTGTATAGGCTGTAGCCGCAGGGTCAAAAGTGTCATCTACTTTGACTCCAATGGTTACACCGGCAAGGACAGGCGGTTCATTCTCCGGCAGAATGATAAATGTATCTTTATTCAAGGTTGCGTCAAATGACAAGCTAAATTCGATAATATCGGGCTTAGGCGGTCCCTTAACGTCTTTCTGCAGTGTTATAGGAAGAGCCCAAATATTCGCCGGGATGGGGTCTAAAAACCCGGTTCCGCCGGTTAGGTCGCCATCGATACTACCACTTCCACTTGCCGAGGCGTTGAGTGTAATTGTCGCGCCATTGGGAATGTAAGTTTCCCAACTATCAAATTCAGCGCTCAGCTCTAAGGGGTCAAAACTGATAAAAGGACTAGTGCCGACCACAGTTCCCACAAAAATCTCTTCTATCAGATATGAACCGGGGGGCAACCCTAAGCTGTCAAAAACAATTTCCATCGAAATAGAAGCGCCGTCGGAACCTGTTGATATAGATTCAGATTGGCCAGTGTCTAGATTCGTTAATGTTATTGTCACTTCACCAGCGATAGCCAAGTCAGCAGTCAAAACAGTGCCTGCTACCAGGTTTGCGGGCGCCGACATTTTTATATCAGCGGCGTCTCCAAAAGAGACAGCGCCTGATTGCTGGGACCAAGCTGGCGTCGACGGGCACAGGGTTACCAACGCTAAAATTATTAATCCTACAAACAAACTATTTCTGGACATTTATTCCTCCTAAAAATGGAAAATAGTCAAGATGTTAAAGTGGACATAAATTCTGAAAAGAATCCTATTTTGGGACTTACATCCAATCTGGAAGAAAATTCTCTTGTTTCTGTCATTAAGAGTTTCCTTCCCTAATTTCAAGGGGGGTAACAGAAAATTGGGTAAGAAACATAGAGTTTCTAGATATAATTTGCAATTCACAAATATTTACAGAGTCTAAGTATATCTGTATAGTATAACATAATATTCATTTATATGTCAATATAAATTAAGAATTTTCAGAAATTCCCCAGACTGCGCTGTTAAATAAGTTTCAATAGTTTTAGATAACATCTTCAGCCACGGATGTTGGTTTTTGATTTATTAATTCGTATATCTTATGGTGT
>DTYX01000142.1 GCA_012961655.1 Candidatus Poribacteria bacterium | reverse complement strand
GTGAATCCATGTCGGCAGGAATGCCATAGGTATGCTGAACAATGATTGCTCGTGTACGAAGTGTCAGCTTGCGTCGTAGATCTTCAGCATCCATGTTGTAGCCATCTACTTCAATGTCAACCCACACGGGGCGTGCGCCGCTGGCCATAATCCCCTCGGGGACGGCAACGCAGGTGAAGGCCTGTGTCGCCACTTCATCCCCAGGTCCAATATTGAGTGCTTTGAGGATGGCGTAAAGCGCGACGCGACCGCGGAAAAATGTCAATTTAGCAAACCTGGAAGATTGAATCATACCTGACTCCACTCAGACCCATGTTTGACTGGTTTGAAAAGACCAACTATTGAGCCCAAGCCATACGCAACATGTGTTGCCGCAAAAACAAGCGGCATAATAGCCAGAAAACGGATATCCCTTTCCCTCCGCGCTATTGGAATCGAAATAAAAGTTGCAACAGCTAAATAAAAGAGTATAGTAGCTAAAAACAACCAGAAGAAGGCAAAGTTCCACACAGATAGCAAAAACAAAGCAAAAAGACTCGCAACAAACAATAGTGGTACCAAGTTTCGCCAGGAAAAGATAATGTTTCTAGTGATTTTGCTAATATAGAAAGGTGTCAAACCGCCAACAAAGATCCATTTTGTGTAACTTCGCAGATCGCTACGGGCAAAATAATGACAGATAATATCGGGGGCCAATAATATTTTCCCGCCTGCCCTTTTTAGGCGCACATTGAACTCCCGGTCCTGACCGCGGATCAACGATTCATTAAAAAATCCTATTTCATCGAATATTCGCCGGCGATAGCATCCGCCGAACACTGTATCGACCCACTTCATTTTGCTCGCACCCGTTCGGTAGGTGGCATTACCAACTGCAAAGGGATGTGATACAGCGTAGGCAATGGCTCTGGCTGACAATGAATCATTGCCAGCCAGAGTCTTGCGTATTCCGCCAACGTTATCAGCACCCCACTCATCCAGGTAGCGAACACTTTTCGAGATATACTCAGGCTCGTAAATAGCATGGGCATCCATTCTTATGATGATGTCTCCCTTTGCCTCACGGATACCGATATTGAGCGCACGGGGTTTGATTTTGTCCGGATTGTCTATCATACGAATGAATGGATACTTGTGACAGAATTCCGCAACGATTTCTCTGGTATTATCAGTGCTCATGCCGTCAACGATGATTATTTCCAGTCGGTCCTTACAGTAAGTGTTTGCGACAATAGAGTCAAGGCACTTTCCGATGAAGCGCTCCTCGTTGTAACAAGGGATTATAACGCTTATGAACGCTAGTTGGTCTGGTCCCCGAGAATCAATCATCCTCTCGCCTCCGATGCTTGCACGTTTTTATACACACTGATTCAACAATGGCACGCAATCTTTGTCCCAATATCGGCCAATCAATGGTTTTTAGAGCGACTTGGCGTGCTTTCGTACCAATGTCCATTCTCAGCTCCGGATTTCGGAGCAGCAATAACACATTTGCAGCAAACTGTTCTGGGCTATCAGCGATCAATACTGATTCTCCGTCAACCAACGAGAACCCACGAATACCTTGACGGGTTGAGACGATCGGCATTGCCATGGCCATGGCCTCGGCAATCTTTAACTTCGAACCATGTGTTTCCTCAAACGGCGCTACGTATACATCGGCTTGATTGAAATATGGTCGTATATCATCCACCCTCCCGGTGAACTTCACGACGTCAATGTCGATGAACTCGGTCTGGGCTTTTTGACTAAAATT
>DTYX01000141.1 GCA_012961655.1 Candidatus Poribacteria bacterium | reverse complement strand
TTGATTTGATAACCACGGATAGGCCTGATATCGCTTTGGAGATTAAGAGCCTATCGAAGATGTGCGGAAAAAGTTAAGTAGGGGGTATCAGCTATGACCGACCAGCTTTCTCCAAAACGATGCCGATGTAAAACAGTTAAAAATAACGACGATTTCGCCCTCCATCCCAGCTTCAATCAATTTCGCTGGTTCAGAAGGCAGGAGAAGGGAGAAAAAGTAGAATTCCCGATTCTCGAAGTTTACTTCGTAAACAAGGGAGTCACTCTCTTCGTTTGGGGAATGCGCTTTTCTTTGGTACATCACCAGATGAGGAAAACTTACTTAAACGCTTGGTGTGAAATTGTTATTACCAGGAGGGGTTCAGGATGTTAATTTTCAGCGGTTTTATGGGTATGTGGGCATTATTGCTGGGTAACTCTCGATGCACGGCTGAATCACTGTCCACAGAGACTGCATCCTACAAGGAACCAAAGCCGGGTGAGTTTATGAAAAACTGGCTGATTTGTGGCCCCTTTCCCGTATTCGAACGAGGGGCAATCCCTGAGGGCGAGGAGGTGCAAAAACGGGCATTTGCCTCCGATTTCCTCACACAGCATGGTGGCGAGACGAAGATACGACCAACACCCGGATTGACGCATCAGAGGGATGGGGAAGAATATCAAGCGGAGAGCCTGTCTTATCCAGCCGTCTAATCGATGACGATGTGGGATATATCAGGATATCCCAATGGGGCGGTTTCTCCCATCAAGAATTTGACGAAATGCTGGAAGAGATGCGCGACAAACCTTATCTCATCATAGATGTACGGAACAACGGAGGAGGGTCTGACCATCTCGCGGAGCTAGTCGTCGGTCGATTTATAACGCATAAGGTCGTATGCAGCATCAGCTTTCAAAGGCAAGCCGGGACTGACATGTATAAAAAAATAGTAGCGATTGCGGAACCGAGAGGACCTTGGCGCTATCGAGGCAAAATAGCGGTCTTGATTAATGAAGGATGCGCCAGCGCTTGCGAACATTTTGTATCCGGAATGTTTGAGGCAGGCGCTATGTTAGTCGGTACTCCAACGAGTGGCGCCTGCGGATGGTCGAAAACCATCGATTTGCCGGCAGGGGTTAAACTCTCCTGTTCCCTGACGTTCCCCTTGCACGGGAAAGTTCCCTCTCCCCTTAACGGCATACAGCCGCACCATCTGGTGATGCCTACGATTGATGACCTGCGGCAAGGACGGGACACCCTGCTCGAGAAAGCAATCAATCTTCAAGATAGTAACTATGACAGCAGCTCTATGAGAAGCGAGAAGATATAGAAGCTTTATCAAAATGGCCGAAACACGCCATAGTCTATGTCCCCTTCGGACAGAGCATCTCAGTTACACCTTGCGGTAGGAATTAAAGAAAGGAGAAAGATATGAGCAAGTTAGCAATAAACAAAGGTACACCCGTAAGGACAAAACCTTGGCCTTCGTGGCCAATTTACGGGGAAAGAGAGATAGAACTCCTCACAGAAGTTGTGAATAGCGGACAATGGGGCTTTGGGCCAAAAGAGAGGGAGTTTGCTTCCAAGTTTGCTGAATATCAGGGCGCTAAACACGGAATTTGCGTGAGCGGAGGCGCTAGAGCTTTGGAGGTAGCTTTGAGAGCAGCGGGTATCGGCTTCGGTGATGAGGTGATTATTCCTGCGCTAACCTTTGTCGGCACGGCAGAAGGGGTGTGGAGCGTTAATGCCATTCCTATATTGGCAGATGTTGACCCAGATACTTACTGTATTGACGCAGCCAAGGTTGAGGAAGCTATTACACCTTATACAAAAGCGATTATGCCCGTTTATCTTGCTGGTTGTATGCCGGAATGGGATGCCATAATGGGTATAGCTGATAGACACAACCTGATAGTAGTCGAGGATGCCGCCAGGGCTCATGGTTCAAGGTGGAATGGTAAGGGAGCGGGGACTATTGGACATCTTGGCGGCTTCAGCTTGCAATCGAGCAAAGGTGTGAACTGCGGAGAAGGGGGGATTATATTGACTAACGATGATACCTTGGCTGAGTTGTGCTGGGCTTACAGAAACAACGGGCGACTCGGACCGGATTTCAAAACTAAGGAGCACGTCTTTGGCAGAAACTATCGGATATCGGAGTTCCAAGCGGCTGTCGCCTTGGCGCAGTTGGAAAGGGTGGATGAACAAGTCAACCGGCGGGAGGAGAACGCTTTATATCTTTCTGAGAAATTGGCAGAGATTGATGGCATCCGCCCGATGAAGCGCGATGAAAGGGTTACCCGCCAGAACTACTATACTTACGTCTTCCGCTACGAAGCTGATGTCTTCGGTGTGCCAAGAGGGCGTTTCGTTGAAGCTATGAATGCCGAGGGGATACCTATCCATGCTGGAATTGACTCTCCATTGCAGTTTGACTCACTTTTCGTAACCGACCCGGATAAGTTCCCGCTCTCTCATCACAAAAGAAAGATAGATTACTCAAAGGTAAGGACACCTGTGGCAGAGCGAGCTTGTGAAGAAGGAGTTTCTTTTGGACAGTCGCTGCTTCTGGGCATAAAGGAAGATATGGACGATATTGTTGAGGCTATCTTAAAAATAAAAGAAAATGTCGATG
>DTYX01000140.1 GCA_012961655.1 Candidatus Poribacteria bacterium | reverse complement strand
TCATTTATAGAAATTCCAATTCTGGGGCTTGTCCTAAGCAACCGGCCGAAGTCTTGCGACTTCAGCTATGAAAAATCTCTCATGGGGAATTTTTATTTCATTTAGGTAGTTTTCAATCCTCAAAATGTGCGATTGTCGTCAAATATTCGTAGCTTTGTTGTGCGGCTTCTTCGGGTTTCATGATGTCGCTGAAAGCTTGATGTACTGTCACATAGCCATCATATCCAACCGCCTTCAAACCTTCAAAAACCGGGTCAAAATCGATTCCTCCCTTATCTTGCAACCGAATTGGATCGAAACGAACATCTCCCCGAACCCACGTATTTATCACGGAGCGGCCATCCGGGCGGAGAATGTGATTCTGAAGATAGACGTTGAAGAGATACGGTTCAAAAAGTTTAATTGTTTTAGGACCGTAATCTTGGCCACATAAGTCGAGATTCTGAGGCTCATAGATAATTCCGAAGTTTTCACGATTGACTTGTTTAAGCACCTCCAATGACCCATCAACCGTTTCAAACGGGCTTTGTGTATGTGATTGATGCGCAAGTCGGATATTGCGCTCGCGCGCCTGGTCAGCAGCGCGCTGAGCCCACGGGATATCCTCCTCTTTTTTCATCGCAATTCGTATCAATGATGCGCCAAATTGTTCCGTTAGATCCAGATAAGGTTTGATATTTCGTAAAGCTAACGGACCATCCTCGTTATTCATCGGGATGGCAAAGTCACCCGTGACCATTGAGACTGCGAGTCCCAAATCGTCCAATGTTTGTCGCATCGCAGTTATAGTTTGCAGGTCAGTATGCACACCCGCTTGCGAAGCGCGCATGCAGAGCGCGTGATAACCGATTCGCTTCGCCAACTTTGCCAATTCATCGAGGGGCATCAATGTTTTCTCCTTCGACCCAGGCGCTTCAGCTACTCTTACAGATAATGAAAGTCGCATTAAAATCCTCCTCTGTATAATGTAGGTCGAGATTCACATCTCGACAAAAAACGTCGATTTTGGAAAATCGACCTACGAGCTTCGGAAGTCTAAAATTATTTTAGAATCTTCCTCTTATATTCCTAACTTGACCCATACCATCAAGAAGCGCTTCCCCGCCTCGCTGACTATGGAACAAATCCCGAAGGTAAAGGTTTCTGCAAAGCGGCCAGGTAGTGTCGAAAAGCGTAAAGAGCGTTGTTCTTGGTCCACGTCGGCCGCCGTTGGAACACCAGCAAGATGCATATTCAACCTCCATAACCAGCTTTAGCTAGGGAGTTTGCCCTAGCTTTGTTGACTTCTTCTTTCAAAGCAGAAAACAATTTCTCGACGTAATTCCCCCTTTTGTCGAAGCACACTTCATAGTATTCGGCGATTCCCACAATGGCCGGGTGAAATTGCTCCGCTAATCTTTCAAGCTCTTCTGGCGCCAAAAACAACAAACGAAGCTCTCCGCGTTGCAATAGTTCCCTGGCGATGCCAAAATTAATTGCCTCAGGATTAACCTCTGCTTTTTGCCACCCCTCCACAATTTCAAGAATATCAATATCACCCGTTGATTCTCCCTTTGCCAAAGGACCATAGATTACTGCCGCTACAAGTTTATCTTTATGGAGTTTCCTGTGAGTTTCTATCAGCTTGTTGACGGTGAGATGCTCAAAATCAGTCTGGATTTTCTCTTTCATTGTATAAGTCTCCTATATTCTAATTTTCAATCATCGAAAGTTTCACGCTTAATAATTCTCCAGAAGTTCCAGCATAACCCCTATAGCGGGCGCGCTATCCACATAAGCGTATCTCCCGCCGGTATAATCTCCCCGCTGGATAGCCGAAATACCTTTTCCGTCTAAATATGCTAACACTTCATCCATACCTTTAATTCGAAAAGCAATGTGATGCACACCTTCACCATGTTCATCGAGAAATTCCTTCCAGGTGCTGGGTTCTCCCACCGGCTCGATTAGCTCAAGTGACATTGAGCCCATCTGAAAGAAAGCCAGCTTGGCCCGAGCTTGAGTTGGCGCGCCGCGGAAGTTGATGTGAGTTATCTCCGCCGCCTCCGTGACTCTAATCTGTGGCATATCCATACCAAAAATATCGGCGTATGCTTTCGCTGTCTGTTCAATATCACGAACCACTATACCTATCTGACAAATTACATTGGTACCTAATCCTTGTTGTTCCATTCTCTTCCTCCGTCAAAAAATGGTTTCGGTTATCGTCTCTTTCGTAATACGCAATACGTGATAGGGGAAAGCTATTTTATTCGTTACTTATCAATTGTTGGCTGCCGAGATTAAGCGCTCGCCCGACGACAATGCAACCTTGAACCCCACCTCACTAAAGCGCTTTACTCAGAGTCCATCTAACAGCATAGTGAATGAGATTCTCCATGATGGCCGCGTTGATTTTGACATCTTCTTCAGTTTTATTTTGTAGTCCGGTGACGAGATACATTCCTTTGCCATATTCGAGTTTTGCTATCACAATATCTCTTCCATTGTCAGTCGTAGCCAGGATTTCATATTTCTCGCCCCATTTCGTCCACGTACCTCCCAAACGAATCCGTCCTTTTTTTACCAAATTGGGCGCTTTGAACAGATTAAAACCAGCGCTGGCGATTTGAAAATTACTGTCCTGTTCACTTCGTTCAGGCAGTCCGCAAAGTAATTCCGAATTCCGCTTACTCTCCACACCTATAAGCGGCTCTGGAATCCAGCCCGTTGGACAGGGATTTTCCGAATCGCTATCCTGTCCAGATACGATGACCACTCCACCATTTTGGACGAAATTTTTGATTTTGTCTTCTATTATTGGGTTAAAAAAGTACTGATTTCCTTTTTTTATTTCACTTTGTCCAATCCAGAGAATCTGGGCTTTTCCCAGGTTCGGCAGATTTCGATCTTTCGCGCGCTCATATTTTAGAGTTACGTAATTCCCCATTCTATTCAGCTTTGATAATATCGGAAATTCAGTATCGAAGCTATTACCCGTAAGAACTAGAATTTTAACTTCAACGGGAGGGACAGTTTTGCCGGCAAGTACATCCACAATCGCATTTTGGAGAAATTTCACACTGCCGCAGAAGGTTCGATACATATAAATTTGGATGTGAGTGTACCGCCATAAAATATTCTCTTTATTCGGCTCATCAATGGCAAAGGCTTGGAACCAACGCCCGGCGACATATCCTAAACTGACAAGTCTCTTGCCGGTATTATTATAAAAAAACACGACGGGCAAACCGGGCTTCATCATTTGAATGAAAGAATATGGAGCGTTTTGTATTCCCGGTTCCATACCCAATGTCGCATCAATTTTTATCTGTTTGTATTCGCTCACCCCTTTGACGTTCTGTTCCACCTGGATAACAACTTGCAGTTTCTCTTCATCTACCGATTTTACAGTGCCAAACACGACGTTGGTACATGCATCGAGAATTTCCTGCAGCGTGTATTCTCGACGTATGAAGGCCTGTGTTTTTAAATGCATCAAAAGAAAAGTAGCGAGGATGCACAAAAATAGTATCGTTTTGAATCGTGGTTCAATATATCTCATTGCTGTCACCTGATATTATTTACTGTGTAGCGCATTTGCCTTGACATTCGGTTGCATCTCATTTTGAATATCCTGTGAATAAAAATTGTACCATATTATCCTCGCTCAGATGTGAAAAAATTATTTCCATTCTATTATTTTCCATCCAACTATCTGTTGAAATAATACCATTTCTCAATAGTAAAGTCAAAAGAATAGAAATAGTATACAAATACCCTAAGTCTTGGAACTTAGGCTACGAATTTCTTCTCAATTTTTCCGTTGACGTAAGGTCGAAAGTTTGGTACAATATCGTTTCATTCGGATGAATATAAGGTAGAAGGTTGATTTTGAACAGAAAAATTGATTGAACAAGTAGGAGTTAAAATATTTTCAGTGGAGGTATATCTGTTATGAGTAGTCGATTGAAACAACTTATCACTGTTATCGCAATCCTTGCCGGAGCTTGGATTATCGGAAAAATCTGGGTGACAATCTACCCGGACTGGTTGTGGTTTAGCGCCTTGGGATATATTTCGGTATACAAGAAAATTCTGCTTACCAGAATTTTAGTCTGGGCTCTTTTGAGCGCGTTTTTCATTGTTATCTCCCTTGGCAATCTTTATCTTATCAGGAGATTTTCTCCCCAAAGGTTTAGCACGAGAATCGTCAGCGCTATCCCGACCTCTGAAGAGCTCGGTTTTGATTTGAGGAAATATCTCTACATCGTTTTGGCGGTCATAATAACTGGTTTGTGTGTTCTGATGGGCTACACCGCGACCGACAAATGGGAGATATTTCTAAGGTACTTTAATTCTGTGGACTTCGGAACCACTGACCCGCTTTTCAACAAAGATGTGGGATATTACGTATTTAAAATGCCTTTCCTGAAGTCCCTCTACGGTTGGTCGTTCGGTTTATTTTTGCTAATGACCCTGTTGGCGATAGTGCTGTATTTTTTCCATGGCGCTATAATTACTGATAACAATCGCTTTGAACCGCCGCGGAGGGTGCGAGCGCATCTGTTCTCGTTAGTTGGTATAACCTTGTTGCTCAAGGCTTGGGGTTACAGGTTTACCATGTATTACCTGCTTTATTCCAGCGGGACTTCCGTAGTGAAATACGGCGCTGGCTATGCCGAGTCGCATGCGCGCCTGCCTATACTATGGATTATGCTAGTATTGTGCGTTATAACCGGGCTGGTATTCTTTGTTAGCATATTCATCCGAAGAATTCGCTACGCAATCGTGTTATTTGCCTTGCTGTTCATTGCAGGTTTTATCGGACGCATATATCCTGGCGTTGTGCAGCAGTTTAAAGTAAAACCCAACGAACAAGACTTAGAGAGAAGATATATTAAGTATAATGTCGATTTTACTCGCAAAGCGTATAACCTTGAAAAAATTGAGCCGAATCCATACAATGCCGAAGCGGAATTAACCCTGGATTCAGTAAAGCAAAATGTCCCCGTTATGGAGAATATCCGTCTTTGGGATTGGCGTCCGTTGCGCCGAATTTACCGCGCAATTGAAGAACCTCGTCCGGTATATGAATATGCCGACGTTGATATCGACCGCTATATGGTTGGTGGTCGCGTGCGGCAGGTGATGCTTGCAGCCAGAGAGCTAAACTATGATAAGCTTGAACGACAAGATAAATCTTGGTTTAGGCGCACCTTTGTATATACCCACGGATACGGGCTGTCTATGAGTCCCGTCAAGGAGATTATCGAGGGCAACCCGAAGATGTATATCGAGAAAATACCTCTTAAATATGCTCCGGAGTGGGAATACAAATTGCCCGAGGATCCAAATGAACCTGGGCCACGGATTTACTACGGAGAACGAACTAATTACTACGTTATTGTCAATCCCAATGACTCAGAACCGAGGGAGTTTGACTATCCGACTGGGGCAGCTGAAGAGAGATACAACTCCTATCAGGGCAGAGGCGGAGTGCCGATTTCCTCATTCTGGCGAAAATTCGTCTATGCATGGAAATTCGGAAGCTATAATATTCTGCTTTCAAAAGACATAAAAGAGGGCAGCAGAATTTTATATGACAGAAGAATCAAAGACAGGGTTAGGACGGTAGCGCCTTTTCTTAAATATGATGAAGACCCATATTTAGTTGTCCACGATGGCAGATTATTCTGGATTTTAGATGCCTACACTAGCACAAATCTGTATCCGTATTCTGAGCCGATGGAGGATATTTACCGACGAGATGTTACTGCGGCGCGCGGGCTACGCGTCGGAAGACGTGTGCTCAGACGTGAAATGCCATGGGGGAACTATATCCGCAATTCTGTCAAAGTGGTCATCGATGCATACAACGGGAAAATCGATTTTTATCTCATGGAAAATGAAAGATATCCGATTGCGGAGTGTTATAGAAAAATATTCGGAGGCTTATTCAGAAGCTTTGAAGAGATGCCCGATGGACTGAAACAGCACATCAGATATCCGATGGCTATGTTCTGGATTCAATCCCTCAAGTATGAATACTACCACATGAAGGACGTGACCCGCTTTTACTTCGCATCGGATGTCTGGAAAATCGGCAAGGAGGTATATGATAACACTGACAGACCGAGGGAACAAGAGGTAATCACGGAACCGATAAGTCGATTCGGCCAACCTGCAACTCAGAGGCGCACCACAGTTAAACAGAGCAATGTTCAGCCGGTTGAACCTTACTATGTCATCCTAAATCTGCCCGGCAAACAAGAAGCTGAGTTTCTACTCATCTTACCTTTCAGCCCTGCAAACAAGGAGATGATTATGAGCGCCTGGCTAGCCGCTAAATGCGATGAGGAGGATTATGGCAAGTTGTTGTTGTACCAATTTCCCAAGGAAGCTGAATCAATTCCTAGCCCAATGCGGATAGAAGAGTATATCAGTCGTAGAGCGGATATTTCAGAAAAGTTGTCACTTTGGGACCAACGCGGTTCACGAGTTCTTAGAGGTAACCTGCTTGTAATTCCGATGAACGATTCTCTGCTGTATGTCGAGCCGATTTACATCCAATCGGAACAGCAGGACGCTATTCCAAAGCTTGAACGTGTGATTATCGGTTATAAAAACGATGTTGTCATGGGGACGACTTTGGATGATGCGCTTATGCTGATGTTTGGCGAAGGCGCCCAAGCAACGCCGCCGACAGAAGTCACCCCGTCCACCGAAGTTGTACAACGACCTACATCGACGGCGCCTTCGACAACGACGATAGACAAATCGATTCAAACCCTCGCAAAACAGGCGCGTCAGCAACATGACCAGGCTCAATCCGCACTACGCGCGGGAAAATGGGCGGAATACGGCGCAAAAGTCAAAGAACTAGAGCAAACGCTAAAATTACTCGAAGAGAAAGCGATAAGCTCTCCCTAATATTGTGTTTAAGCGCCTCCTGAATAATTCAAAAAGTGCGGAAAATAGGCTAGGCGCTTTCCAATTTCACATCAAAATCATTACCTTATTAGTAGAAGGGGGAATTTATAATGTGTCAATCAAACGCGTACTTTGCTCAAGATGGCGAAGAGGAACTCATCCTTGAGGATGTAATATCTGTCAAGCCTGAAGGCGATAAAATCCAATTGGTGAGTCTTTTCGGAGAGCAGAAAACCATCGATGCAAAAATCAGATTTATCGATTTAATACACCATAAGATTATTTTTGAAAAGCGGACATAGAGGAACGTCAGCGATGCGCAGGATTTAGCGCAGGAGGCGTTTCTCCAGGCTTATCTCAAACTCGACCAATTGAAAGAACCTGCGAAGTTTGCCCATTGGTTGCGTCGCATTACAGCGAATGTCTGTAAGATGTGAAACGTGATTAGGCTACCAACAATGAGTAAGATTAACGCTACGGAAGCAAGACAATATTGCAGAATACCAACGTATAGCACAGAGATTGAGAACGTGGCATCGTTGCGCACTTGTATGGCTGTTGGATATCATCCCTGACACCCATCCGCCATTGCGTTACCATATTACAAAAAGATTTCGATTGGTACGGAGTTAAAAGGAACGGTGAGTAAATGTCTGACGAAATAGAAATTAAACCTTTAGAACCATTAGCGCAGGCATTGTTAGACAGTCAAAACAAACGCATAGAACGTGTTGAGATTCAATTAGACAATTTATCTCAACGGGTGGACAATTTATCTCAAAGAGTTGATAATTTCTCTCAGCGGGTGGATTCTGTCAACGAAAGCCTCAGTCAGCGAATTGATGCAATTAACGAAAGCCTCAG
>DTYX01000139.1 GCA_012961655.1 Candidatus Poribacteria bacterium | reverse complement strand
TTTTATGACAGAGAATAATAAAGCTAAAAACCCCAATCCGCAACAATTTGATTCCGCTGTTACAAAACGACTACCAAACCGACGCCTTCGACTTACGGCAAAAAGCAGTTAGCTACCCTGCACTTCTGAATTTTTTTCGCTGAGCTTGCCGAAGAACTAAGTGAGGGGTGGTCATAATTGCATGAAAAAGGGCGCGGATTTTACCCTTTGATATTCGGTGATTGTACTTCATAATGACCATCCGCCGTGTTGCTATAAACTCTCCAGCTTGCAACGTGTAGTAATACACACCTGATGCTACCTTGAAACCTTTGCTATCCCTGCCATCCCAGTAGGCGGCTTTGTTTTTGGTGACATAGATGCCAGCTTGTTTATTGCCTAATGAGATAGTGCGGATAAGCTGTCCCTTCGCACTGTAAATGCTGATACTGACAGGTACATTCTGTGCTAATTTGAATGGTATCCATGTTTCGGGGTTGAAGGGGTTGGGATAGTTTTGCAGGAGTATGAATTGCTCCGGCAGAATAGTCACTTTGCCGTCGATAGATTGGATGCTTTGGCTCTGGACAAATTGTACAGTTTCAAAGATTATTGGACTCTCCCGTCCGGCGATGTTGTTCAATGGTTCAAATTCCACTCTCAACAAATTCCCCGCGTCTTTGATAGTTCAACCAAGGCAAAGGCAAATCGAATCTCACCCACCCTTTGCGTATTGGCTTTCCAATGACCGATTGGTCATATTTGAGAATGATTCCCCCGGCTATTAATCCGGTAGCGTCGTTGATGGCAACGGGAACATCAATGGGATTCCCCTTCGGACAGCAATCTGGAATTTGTCTGCATCTGCATCTCTCCGGGTAGTTTTTATCCATACATATTCTCCATTTAACCATATAGCAATGGCATTGGAATGTCCGGTCCAAACATCGACTTTTTCTGCTTTATCAAATTTCAAATATTCGGTTCATTGCATCTTGGATTTCTTCTTGGGTGCGGGCGATGTTCCAGATGCGGATTTCGTCAAGAAGACCATTGAAAAATCTTGGGACGCCAACAATTAAGGGGAAAGTAAGGACCGTGCAATATTTCAGACTTAGCCTCTATCCCAGTATTTACGGGATTTTTAGAGCAATTTTGAGTACAATTTTCGTTCTTTTTGAGTTAACATCCCACCTTAAAAATTTGCATACAATACTTGCATGCAAACTAAAAGGATGTGAAAATATAATGGGGACAAAAACTGATGATTTGTTTTCATTATATTCCCAACAAAAAAGTATTTGGAAGCAGCAGGAATGCCCCATTTATCTTGTCATTCCTTGAGACATTTATTCGCCACGAATCTCTATAACCGTCACAAAGATATACTCCTGGTCAAGGAGGCATTGGGACATAAAACAGTGGAAAGCACACTACGTTACAGCCACAAAAGCGAAGAGGATATAGCACAAGCAATGGAAGATAGTGACTTAAACATCTACAGAGGTAGTCAATGAGAGAAGTAGATATAGAGCGAACTGCTTATCCGCAACTTCTTTTAAGCATCAAAGATAGAGAGATAATTGAACGCTATACCTTGGAACCAGATGAACTTTCACTGGTTAAAAGGGCTGATGTTAAAGGGCAAAGTGAATAAATCTCAGAGCAACTCTTGGAAATCATCGTGGAGAGTACTTCCAAAGATGAGATAGTAGACCGAATATTCCACTTGTAAGTAGGACGGTACGGGTCAGCATTCGCAGACGAATCTGACGTGACGCCTCTATCATATCGATGGAAACCATCGTTTTCGCTCTCTGGGCAATCCAGTCTGCCTTTCGGTCGCCCTCCCTGACGTCAACAGCTTCGCAATCTGCTCGGCTGTCAGCGCTGCGTCTTCGATGGCGCCGGCGAAACACGCCCGGTCACCGGCCTCAAGATGTCGCAAGCCTATAACGGCTATTTCTTGTATCAATTGAAAACTAACACACGATTTAAGCCAAATAGTTAGCTATTTTTATTTCAGAGGCAAGGCTGTATCGAGGATGTCGCCGACCTGCTGCGGGTCCCGAACAGGATTGATCTCCTGAAGACATACGATGTCGGGCTCAATCGCCTTCACAATGCGCACAAACTCAGCTGCTTTGCTGTAGCGTGCGAATTTCTTTTTCCGAAAGGAATCTCACATGATTTTTGAGACATACTGATTATTCATAGACATTTTTCATCTGCCAGGCGTCGAGCGATTTGAGTTCGCTATCTTGGCCTTGAGAACGTAGCGATACGCCGATGCTATCTTCGCGGCCGGGATAGACACGCATCGCAACACATTGTTTCCCGTTGACAAAGACTTCGACCACGCTCCTGTCAATGAACACGCGTAGCTTGAGCGGTTCGTCTGGTCCAATGAAAACCGGAGCTGTTTCGGACGCTCGCGAAAGTACATCTGGGAGAACCGACGAATAGGATGAATCAATCGTAATCAAGCTTTCTTGACGGTCTGGTTCGTAAGCCCGGTTTCTGTAACCCCGGTTCTTAAAGAAAGCAACGCGGGTGTATTCCTCCTTTTTCGGCGAACGCAAGACGTTCATTTCGACCATTGGCGCGTTTTTCGGGTCGATTTCGGCGATGAGCTCCATGGCGTTGCCTTCGATACTCGGAAGCACAACCTCTTGATTGGCCGAGAGAGTCATCGCATCGATGTGCTGATGGTCGTAGCGCAGCGATTCTATGTCTCCGGCAGGCTCAATCCCCAGTTCGTCATTTGCAATCAGCGTCAGGCGTCGCGGCAACGTCATAATCTGATTCCAGCCTTTGGTAGGCTTCCCCGGGTTCATGTTAAAAATCACGATGATTCCGCCCTTGCCGTCCGGTGTTGCGGACGGTGCATGTACTCCAGCAGGACCCGCTGGTCCGAAATTGAATTTGCTGTGGGCGGTAACGACAAACTTATCGCGCTGTTTGTCATAGTCACCCAAGAGATACTGTCCACCGCTCATGTGGCTGAAGAATAGGAGGATGTGTCGGTCACCGATTGGCCAGAAATACGGGCAGGCGCCGTCATCTCCCACCAATGTGAACCGGTCGTCCTCGACAAACGGGTGCAGATACTCCCAATTCGCCAAATCTTTCGAGCGGAACAGGAAATTGGCGCGAATTCGCTTGCCGCCAGGTCCGTCCGGCAAAGTACCTCCCGAAATCGAGTAGTACATGTCGTCTTTCTTCCAGATGCACGGGTCGAATACCCGGTAGGGTAGCGGTGACCCGTCGGGGCTTGTCATCGGAATGACAGCCTTGCCGGCCACCTTCTCCCAGTTCAACAGTAAGGGGTCGCTAGACACGGCAATCATATTACCGACCTGAGTACCGTGATACATCGCGATTACCTGATCTTCTTCGACAAGTGTTGCGCCGGAGAAGCAACACTCTTCTGGATTAGGGTAGATTGCATAGGGAAGGTCTCGCCAGTGGATTAAATCATCGCTGACGGCGTGTCCCCAGTGCTGGCGCGGGTCTTCCGGCGGATACGCCTGATAGAATAGATGCCAGCGGCCCTTCCAGAAACAGAGTCCGTTGGGGTCGTTGAGGACGTGTTCCGGGTTGACGTAATGATAGATAGGCCGGTACGGCTCGCCAGCCATCGCTTTCCGTGACTCGATAAGCCGCTGCATCAGCGGGTTAGTCTTGAGTTGTGCTTCCTGTTCCTCCAGCGTGTAAGCAAAGGTGTATTTGGGAACACGCGAGGTGTAGTCAGGTTCCTTTTCCTGAACCAAATCTTCTTTTTTCATCGATATTCTCCTTACATTAAATTTGGGTATAGTGCTATTTAGTTTTCTCACGTAGCGCCGGTTGAGGCTTGGGTTGAGTGCGAAGCGTATCGAAACTAGTTCTGAACGCAGTGAAACAGTGATCTCAAGCCAATCTTAATCCAGCAGTATCCTATAACCTGTACTAACGCCCGTTATCATTCCAATAATCGCCCATATTCCCGCACATGTCATTTCACCAAGCACCAGTCCGCGGTTTTTCGACTATTAGCAGTTAAATTCAATTTTCTAAGTCCGTATCATCTCTGGATTTTCGATAATAGATGCTT
>DTYX01000138.1 GCA_012961655.1 Candidatus Poribacteria bacterium | reverse complement strand
TGCATAAACAGGGTTATTCGTAGCCGAAAGAATTGCTGTCACAGTTTCGTTGCTACGATTAAAAGGGACTTCTACAATAAATTCATTTGAGGTACACAAGATGAAAGACGAGGATAAGACAAAAGAACAACTGATAATTGATTTATCGGAAATGCGCCAACGGATTGCTGAACTGGAAACTTTAGAAAAGAAACGTAAGACGGTTGAGGAGGAACTACGTCAGTCGGAAAATCAATACCGAACAATTTTTGAAAACACTGGAACCGCGATTGGCATCCTCGAAGAAGATACAACAATATCCCTGGTGAACACTGAGTTTGAAAGGCTTTTTGGCTATTCTAAGGAGGAATGTGAAGGGAAGAAGAGTTGGACAGAACTCATAGTGGAAGAGGATTTGGGGAAAATGAAAGAATATCATTACCTGCGTGCTCCGTCAAGAAACTATGAATGCCGATTCATTGATAAAAAGGGTAATGTTCGAGATGGTTTTTTGACCGTCGCGATGATTCCAGGGACAAAAAGGAGTGTGGCATCTCTCTTAGATATAACAAAACTCAAGCAGACGGAGAACGCATTGCGGCAAGAAAGAGACAGGGCGCAGAAGTACCTTGATATAGCCGGGGTCATGTTCGTAGCTATTAACGCCAAAGAGGAAGTCACTCTGATAAATCAGAAAGGGTGCGAAATCCTCGAATACGAGCAAGAGGAAATCATCGGTAAAAATTGGTTCGATAATTTTCTGCCGGAAAGAATCAGAGATGAAGTAAAATCTGTTTTCCAAAAATTGATGACTGGAGAAATCGAACTGGTTGAGTATTTTGAAAATCCTGTTTTAACCAAAAATGGTGAGGAAAGGATTATCGCATGGCATAATACTGCACTAAAAGACGAAACGGATAATATCATTGGCACCCTCAGTTCGGGAGAAGATATCACCGAGCGCAGGCGGACAGAGGAATCGTTACGGGAATCAGAAGAGAAGTATCGCGAGCTTGTCGAGGATATCAATGACGTGATTTACTCTACGGATGAAAATGGTGTAATCACTTACGTAAGCCCTGCTATCGAAGCGATTAGCGGTTATTCTCCCTCAGAGGTTATCGGACGAAATTTCGCTGAATTTATTCACAAAGAAGACCTTCCATATATTATGCAGATGTTCCAAAATGCTATCGCTGGAGATTTACAACCTGACGAATATCGGATTATGACTAAATCGGACGCTGTCCGTTGGGTCCGTACATATAGCCGCCCTTTTTTTGTGAAAGGAAAACCTGCGGGATTACGTGGCGTGCTGACTGACATAACCGAGCAAAGGCAAGCAGAGGCAAAAATCAGAGCATCTCTCAAAGAGAAAGAAGCGTTTCTGAAGGAGATTCATCATCGGGTGAAGAATAATATGCAAATCATTTCCAGCTTGCTTTCCCTTCAGAGAAGAGAGATATCAGACGAAAAGTTAAGTGCGATGTTCAAAGATAGTCAAAATCGAATAAGGTCGATGGCTCTTATTCACGAGAAGCTGTACCAGTCCGAAAACTTGGCGAACATCGATTTTACTGATTATATTGAGGATTTGGCGCATAGTCTATTTCACGCTTATGCGGGGAGAGGTAAAATTGCCTTGAAAATAGATGTTGAGGATATTTCGCTCTCAATTGATTCTGCCATTCCCTGTGGTTTGATTTTAAACGAGTTAGTCTCTAATTCTTTGCAGCATGCTTTTCCTGGAGAGCAAAAAGGTGAGATAAAAATCGTACTCCGCTCTATTGAAAACGATATTGAATTAATAGTGAGCGATAACGGTATTGGTATGCCAGATAATTTGGACTTCAGGAATACCGAATCATTGGGTTTACAACTCGCCACCACTTTAGCGGAAAATCAACTTCAAGGTAAAATTGAACTCGATAGAACTGAGGGAACAGAATTTCGGATTACATTTAAGATACCGGAGTAGTTGATATTTATGCGCCCCAAGATTATCTAATACCTTCTTGTTTGCCCTAATCCAAAAATGAAAATTAAAATTGCAGTTATTTCAGATACTCATTTTTCGTCTACACCTGGCATTGCTATTCCCTCAAGAAAAAAAGAATTTGGAGATATCTTTTTGAATAGAGCAGTCCATCGCATCAACAGATTCATAAAGCCGGACATCACATTGCTCTTAGGTGATTTAGTCGATGACGCTCAGAAGCAAGATTTGGAAGTGATAAAAAAGATCATAGATGGACTGCAAATGCCAAAACTCGTTATCCCCGGAAATCACGATGGAAATCATACGCAGTTTTTCGATGTATTTCCGAAACTGCCGGATTATCTAGATGTCGCGGGATATAGGTTTGCTCCTTTTTGCGATGAAGATGCGCCCGGCTACAACGCGACGCGGCCGGAACGTGATTTAGAGAGGATGAAACAAATCCGTCAGGGATGTAACGGCCCAATTATTGCTCTTCAGCATGTCCCTCTTTTTCCACCGGGCGAACATGAGTGTCCCTATAACCTCACAAATGCAGAAACAGTCCTGAATGTTATGAAGGAGATGGAGATAAAATGGGTTATCGCAGGGCATTATCACATCGGGTTTCAAATAGGGGCAAATTGTGATGTGCCCAAGGATTCTCTAGTTTCAATTGCAACACCTGCGCTTTGCGAAAACCCCTTTCGATTTTTGGAGATGCAAATCGATGGTCAAAAGACACAAATTATCGAACATCAGTTGAGTATGCCGGCGGAACTTCAATTGAGCGACTTTCACATTCATAGCCATTTTGCCTACTGCAATGAGAATATGGATTTCCAAAAAGCCCTTGAACTTGCCGATTTATTTAACCTTGCCAATATATCGTTCACCGAACATAGTCCGCATCTCTACTTTACTCGAGCAGACTGCGGCGGCGCATACTTACACAAGGGATTGAAAGGAACGCAAGAACAGATATCGTCAAGGATGTCCGAATACTATAATGAAGCGAAAAAGTTTGTCGCAGACAACGTGTTGCTGGGGCTAGAAGTTGATTGCGACTTTAACGGCGGGCCGGTTGTGTTTGATGAAGATAGGGGTAAATTCGATCTTCTTCTAGGGGCTATACATCATCTGCCGCCTGAGACGATTAAAGATGTGAATTTAGCGGCGAAAGCTTTCCTGACTATCCTGGAAAAATTCATCGGCTGTGGGATTCAGATACTGGCGCATCCTTTCCGAGTATTTCGTCGAAGGCGTCTGCCAACACCGGAAAATCTATTTCCTGCCGTCGTGCAATTGCTCAAGAAACACAATGTCGCCGCGGAATTGAACTTTCACACTAACGAACCGCCGTTAAAATTTGTAGAGATGTGCCTGGAGGGAGGTGTCAAATTTGCTTTTAGCAGCGACGCCCACAATCTCTATGAAGTAGGAGAATTTTACCCGAACCTGCGGCTGTTGGATGAGGCTGGCTACACGGGTAATCTTCACGATATCCTATATCCTTTCTCAAATTTGTAGGATGGTCTATTAGATTGTCCGTTCATGGTAATCTAACAGATAGCGCTACAATTACGACCATCACAAATATTACTTTTATTTACACGAGTTTTGCAGTTACGTTGGATACCTAATCATTAAAACGAATGACTTCGTTACTACCATTATCACCCTTAGTTGTCGTTTAAGTGCAAAAATCGTATTATTTATGGAGGAATAGAAACATATCTATGGACACTGCTATAATACTTGCAGCCGGCGCTGGAACAAAGATTTGGCCGTATGGTGAATTTCGACAGAAATGCACTATACCAGTGGCAAATATTCCGATAGTAAGAAGGCTTGTCAAAGACTTAATCGAAATTGGATGCAAGCGAATTATCGTCGTCGTCGGGCATCATAAACAACAGATATATGGCGCGGTCGCTGATTTTAAGGAGGTGGAGTTTGTCACCCAAAATGATGTAGGCGGAACAGCGCCGGCGGCTTTGGCAGCCGTTAAGCAGACTGAAAGCGAAAGTTTTCTAGTTGTATACGGCGATTTAGTTACAGGCGTGGAGAACTTTACGAGACTCATTGAAGAGTTTGAAAAGAGCGGCGCCGAAGCGGCGGCGATGATACAACGTTTGGAGAATGAACACGGCAGCAACTGGCTCTGTGCGAGAATTTCCGGTGAAAAATTGGTTGGCGTCGAAGGACATCCACGCGGCGGTTCTCATCGATTATGCGGCGTCTATGCCTTCCGGAAATCAGCAACGGAATATCTTTTGCGGAATCCAGGCTTGGTAACCCAGGTTCCAGTCGGCGGCATGCCTCCCGTCGAAGCTGAAATCGCTCAATCCATACAACTCATGTTGGATGATGGCAGAGAAGTTTTGGCTGTAATCACCGTAGAATTCTTCGTGGATGTGGACAAACCGTGGCATATTTTAGAAGCCAACGCCCGGTTGATTAATTACATCTCTTCCCGATTGGACAAGGACGTAATCGCCGATGGCGCAAGCGTTTCCGATGCCGCCGAAATTAACGGTCATATTGTATTGGGCAAAAATTCTCGCATTGGGCCGCGAGTCGTCATCAACGGAAATCTGATTGCCGGCAAAAATAACAACATCACCAACGGCGCTATTCTACACGGCAACATCGTGATAGGCGACCAGTGTCGAGTGAGCGACTATTGCGATGTAAGCGGAAACACAGCCATCGGCAACGGATGTATCATCGGACACGGGGCGGAGATGTCCGGCATAATGCTGGATAAAGTTTATCTGTATCACTATTGCGAGATGTCCGGCGTCTTCGGATGCGCGACGGATATCGGCGCGGCGACTGTCTGCGGGACCTTGCGCTTTGATGACAAAGACACTCCACACAATGTCAAAGGGCGATATGAAATCCCTCCTCACGGCGCCAACGCCACCTATATGGGCGATTACTGCCGGACGGGTGTCAACGCTATCATCATGCCCGGTTGCAAAATCGGTTCATACAGCGTAGTTGGGCCGGGAGTTATTTTATATGAAGATTTGCCCAGTAAGACGATGGTTCTGGCAAAGCAGGAGTTGATTACGAAACCGTGGGGGCCGGAGCGATATGGTTGGTGAACGGAATCACTAATCACCAGTAATCAGTAACCAATTATTATGGCGTCCAAGGTTCAGGAGCCTTACATGCCTCATCGGTGATTATATCGACTACAACTGGCGCATCGGCTGTAAGGGCTTTCCGCAGAGCGGCAGCTATCTCCTCAGGATGTTCCACTCTAATCCCAAGACATCCCATTTCCTGTGCTATTCTGGCGAAGTTGACCTGGCAAAATTTATAGATTTCCTCTCTTTTACCCGGTCTGTCCCCGTAGGCAAGATGTATACCTTCCGCACACTGGCTCAGACAGGAGTTATTGTTCACCACAGTAACCGTTTTTATCCCGCATCTGACGGCAGTTTCAAGTTCACTTAGGTGGTACCAGAAGCCGCCATCTCCGGTGAAACACACCACCGGCTTGTCGGGTACGGCGCATTTTGCCCCAAGGGACGCCGGCAGCGCCCAACCGAGGGAACCGGCGGCGCGAATATACCTCTGTTGCGGATGGGTCAAATCGACCATGGCGCCCGTCCAAACGCCGGAATAACCTGTATCCGCCACCAGGACAGCGTCTGACGGCAGCGCTTCGGTCAACTCTTTACACAATCTTTCAGGACGTATAGGTACGGCGTCTGAGTTACGCAACGGCTGTTGCTCGCCCCGCCAAGCTGTTACGAGCTTCTGAGCGTACTGCGACCACTGTTCCTTTATGGAATTTGGGTTGAGGGATTCGATAAGTTTACGGACAGTCACTTTGGCATCTCCCACCAGTGGCACAGTATTGGGATAGTTTCTGCCAAGTTCTGACGGGTCGATATCGACCTGAATTACCGGTGTGCCGGGCTTGGGAACTTTCCAATAGTTTGTTACCTGCTCGCCGGTGTGACTTCCAATAAAGATTACCAGGTCAGCCTCCGAAACGACCCGGTTGCCGCACCAGCGAGAATAAGAACCGACTACACCCAGACTAAGAGGATGATTCTCCAAAATGCTTCCTTTCCCATTTAGGGAGGTAGCCGTGGGTATTGACAACATTTCCGCCAGTTCCACGATTTCAGGCCCTGCGTCCGAAGCTGCCGCTCCGCCACCTGCGATAATCACCGGGCGTTCGGATTTTTCCAAAACTCTTGCCGCCTCTCGAACATATTCGCTTTCAGGATGCGGGCGATGGGACGGGTAACGAGTGAACGCTGCTTCAATTATCACTTCGAGATTTGCCTCAGCGAAATCGATGATTTGTCCTATATTTCCCATCAAGTCTAAATGCACCGGGCGAGGTGAGCCAGAAGTCGCCTCGCGGAAAGCCTGTCGGAGCAGATAGGGAAGTTGTTCCACAGTGTCCACATTCACATTATACTTGGTGACCGGTTCGAACAGAGGATGGTGCAGAATTTCCTGGTAAGCATTCCGATACTGTGAAAGCGGCGGCTGCCGTCCCGTTATCGCAATAACTGGCGAAAGAGCCAGGTAGGCGTCCTGAAGCCCAGCCGCCAAATTTGCGGCGCCGACCGATTGAGCCATACAAATTCCCGGCCTGCGGCTCACTCTGGCATAACCGTCCGCCATGTACGCTGCTGCCTTTTCTGAATGGGTCAAAATTCGGCGAACGCCCAAAGTCTCCAATTCTATAAGAACTCCCCTCAAAATGGCTTCAACAAAAAATACATCCGTTACTCCATAGCCCTTTAACATTTCAGCGATGAATCTACCGCCGGACATCTTAGAAGCGCTGCCTTGCGCTGGAGACTGCCGGCGCAAATACTTTGTCTCAAAATTTTTCTCCGGTATCATAAAATATGCTCCTCGGTTTTTCAACCTCGAGTAGACAACTACTTTTTCAAGCAATTTTTCCTCATCTATCTCAATACCTTTATCATACCTGGCTTATCTACGAGCTCATCTCAGATTTCAGGTACCTTTACAGAAACTTCTCTTCCCAACTTATGAGAGCGGAAAATGCCATCCATGATTACGTTCGTGAGCAAGACTCCTTCAGGCGATATAGGCGACGGACCATTGGAGCGTATAGCTTCTCCGAATTTCCTCATCTGTATTTGCCAGCAATCCACCTGAGGGAATCCAGAAAATCCGATAGTGGTCATCCCTTTCGGTGGATTCGGCTCAGGAGTGAGTCCTTCAGCCTCTGCAAGTTGCTCGACTTGTTCCGATAGTTCATCGGCATACAACTTTAGCTCACCGAGCGAAATTCCCGCCTTTTTGCCTAGGAAGAAAGCGCCTCCCAGTGAATCCTGATGAACAGCCCACGAAATCTTAAAGACCATCACTCCGCCATTTTCAAACCGAATCCATGCCGCGCCGAACTCTTCCACATCCATTTCGGCAAAGCGCGGGTCCTGATGCGAAATGTAGTCTTCGGTAATCGCTGAAACACGCGTTGGCTTGGGATATCCCATCACATACAAAGCGCTGTGCATATTGTAGACACCTATGTCCACAATGGCTCCTGCGCCCGCAGTCCTTTTATGAATAAAGGTGTGTCCAGGAGTCCCACGCCGGCGGCATCCCGCCGTTTCCGCATAGTAGATGTCTCCAAGCACACCTTCATCTACGAGTTTCCTGGCGAATTGCAACTGCGGGTGAAAGGTGGGGTTCAGCCCAATCTGAAGAACCTTTCCAGATTCCTTAGCTGCTCTCACCATTGCCGTGGCATCTTTGAGCGTCCCTGCCATCGGCTTTTCACACAATACATGCTTTCCGGCTTTTAATGCAGCTACCGTGGGACGCCGATGCCCTTGATTATAAGTGCATACGCTTACTCCGTCAATTTCGTCCATCTCAAGCATTTTGTTGTAGCTCGTGAACACATTCTTTTTGGGGACATCCCATTCTTCAGCCGCGCGAAGCGCTTTTTCTTTGATGATGTCGCAGACTGCGATAATCTCGAAGCCACCCACCTGTTGATAAACCTTTCGGTGTTGCCGTGAGATGCCACCTGTTCCAATAATACCAATCTTGATTGTATCCATATTGCTTCTCCAATTCGTTGACTTTGTTCTCTGACAAAAATATCATTCAAATTCTGCCAATCGGCGAAGTTCAGCAGATTTGAAAAATAAGCTACAAAACCCCTTCCCAGTTAAAAAAACCACAGGCTTAAACTGTGCCGGCGATAAGATGACCAAAATGAATTCTAACCTATTTTTTCTATTCCTCCCATATATGGTCTTAAAACTTCAGGGATGACAATACTACCATCGGCTTGTTGGTAATTTTCCAAGATAGCGATGACTGTTCGAGGCAAAGCAAGCCCCGAAGCGTTAAGAGTATGTACAAATTCAGTTTTTTTGCTTCGTGCGCGTCTGAAGCGGATGTTGGCTCGGCGCGCCTGGAAATCTTCAAAATTACTGCACGAAGAGACTTCCAGATACCTTTCCACTCCAGCCGCCCACACTTCGATATCATAGCATTTCGCCGCCGCGAAACTGATGTCAGCGGTACAAAGGGTCAAGATTCGATACGGCAGATTGAGCAGTTGCAAAACATCTTCAACATTCTGAAGCAAGGTTTCGTGTTCTTCGTAAGATGTCTCCGGCAGGGCAAATTTGACCATTTCGACCTTATCAAACTGATCTTTATAGTGCTCCATTAGATCCAAAATAGGTTTAGGTACCGTTTTACCGATCTCGCACTTAGAGGTTGTCATCATTGTCTGAGAGATCTCTTTTAAGTGTGTAATATCGTCATGGCTACCTTCGCCACGTGCTATTTTGTCGAGTAAATCATAAAGGATCCTGCCACCCCATCTACCTGGAGCGCAACGTCCACATGCTTCAGAGTACTCTTGGTACTGTGCAGCATAATGTGAAGCTAACTCAACAGCATCAATATCTTCATCAAAGATGGCAACACCATCCCAACCGATAAATGCTTTAGAGTTTTTGTCACCTTTAAAGTCTCCTATATTTGCAAATTTATAAGCTTTTACAACAGGAAAAGGCATCATTTTACCTCCTAAAGCTATGCCATTATG
>DTYX01000137.1 GCA_012961655.1 Candidatus Poribacteria bacterium | reverse complement strand
TGAAGGTTCTATTGGGTGGAATTGCCAGCATTGCGCTATTCGTCGGCGGTATCGGCATCATGAACATCATGCTGGTATCTGTTACCGAACGTACAAGGGAGATTGGTCTACGAAAAGCCGTTGGCGCAAAACAGCTGGATATTCTTTTCCAGTTTCTTATCGAATCTGTCGTGATGAGTTTAATCGGAGGGGCAATTGGCATTATGGTGGGAGCATTTATCGGAATGGGCGCGGCAGCGGCGATTACAACTTTTCTCATCAAAGAAGTAGAGTGGCCTGCTGTGGTCTCCATTACCGCGGCAATTGCAGCAGTCTCAACATCCGCGTTTATCGGCATCTGCTCAGGGATATATCCGGCGTATAAAGCCGCTGTTCTGATGCCGACAGAAGCGCTCAGGCATGAGTGAAAATGAAATAGTCGTGTTTAACGAAAGGGGGGAGAAAAATGGGGATAAATGAAGCAAATAGGGAAACAAATGTCGCCGTGTTTGTCGATTGCGATAACATTATTGCTAGTGTTAAACAAGCGTATATCGCAGATTTCGATATAGAAATTATTTTAGACCGTCTCAAGGAGAAGGGCAGAGTGATAGTGAAAAAAGCTTATGCTGATTGGCAGCGACATATTGAGTATCGGCGTGATATGCAAGATGCAGGCATTGAGTTAATTGAGTTGCCATCCCGCGGGAGGAGCGATAAGAACGCAACCGACATCAAACTTGCGGTAGATGCGATGGGAATTTTGTTTGAACGAGATTACATCGATACTTTCGTCATCGTTTCTGGCGATAGTGACTTCTCCGGTCTGGTTTCCAAGTTAAAAGAATTCGGTAAGAAGGTCATAGGTGTGGGCGTGCGCCTTGCAACAAGCGGCTTACTCGTTGAATTGTGTGATGAATTTATATTTTATGAAGAGCTACCGGGCGTACAAATAATGAAGAAACCATCAGCGAAGCCAACAAAGTTGGACGTAACTGAAGCCTATGAACTTTTGGAAGAGGCTGCTTCTGCGCTGAATAGTGAAGGAGCTGGGGCGATGAGTTCACGCGTTAAGGACCTAATGTTACGAAAGAAATCATCGTTTTCTGAGAGGAGATACGGTTTTCCGGATTTTAGCGCGTTTCTGGAAGCCGCAGAGAAACGAGGTTTGGTTCAACTTCTGATGCACCCAACAGGTGGATATCTAGTTAACATTAAACGCCCAGACCAAACCTCGACAGAGAGATCAGAAATGCCTGATGCGACTCGATATCAGAGCCAACTAAACCGTCTGTCTCTGCGTCCACTGTCCGCAGAGATACGGGGCAAAATCGTGGCAGATATAGTTGAATGTCTCAATAACTGGAATTCTGATAATGGGGAAGCAACTACCAGGAATCTCATCCAACATCTCGCAGACAATTACCGACAACAGGAATTAGAGATTTCCAAGAATATGATTCAAGATGTGGTGAGAGCTTTGATGCAAACGGGTTGCGTGCTAGGGGCGTCAGGACAGCCTCCGATGAGTTACGGAGAGCCGATTAAAATTAATTTGGCCGCCGATAAACTATTGGCCGAATGCAATAAACTGTTTATCTGGTATCTGGCTCAAAGTTTTGCGGCTCCGTTCAATCTGAACGCACTTTCGGAAATACTATTTGGTTTCAAAAATCAAACGGATAAAGTTCAGAAACTGATAGAACAGCTTGTTCAAGAGAAACGATTGAGCGTGAAGAAAAATGGCTCATCGGGACAGCAAATTTATACTGCCTTAGGAGACCGATTCTCTGAGTGACTTCGCCCCAGTTTTTAAAGGTTTCGATAAACTCAACCCAAGGGTTTAGGCGTTCAACGTCGAAACAAAAATCGCTCTCTGGAAATTGTCTTTCAAAGATAGATTCAGCACCTCTTGAATGCTACCTTGGAAATCCCCTGGATTATCTGTGAAAGCCTGGCCGAAATGTCCTCTGAATGACATCAGAAGAACGGAATCCAACGCAATAATCCATGTCTCTTTCTCTTCTTAGGCGCCTTTTTCTTCGGCAAACCTTTCTCCGCATCGCCGAAGTCCTTGACAACTAACACAGGATAATGCCCATCAAACGCTGAAACGACACCGTTGACGATGACGTCTGGATAGTCTAAAGGAAAAATAGGCTCTTCTCCAGGCATCCTTCTAATCATCTCTCGATTGATTTTATCGTTCACCATCATCTGCAATTCATCCGCTTCTTTGGAATATTCCATGAGAAACGTTTGACCTGTATCCGCCACCCAGAGAGCGGGTTGCTCTCGTGGATATCTAAACCGATGGAACCAGTGTTGGTGTCGGTAGATTTGCCCGACCGCTGTCGCCTCAGTTCGCCACAGCAGATGACCGCCTTGAGAATGTTCTCCCCGCAGGCGTGTATCCTTCAACTGCTTGAGAATTCTATAGAGCTTCAAGGCTTGATATCTTGGCGGCTTAATTTCTACTACGGTGACAAAGTCCCCCATGTCTTTAAATTCAATATATCTCTCATCTACCCATGGACTCAGAGCGCGTTTCATACGCTGTTCTTGGTAATTAGTGAAATAACCGAGAATGTGGAAACGAACGCTCTGAATTTCGGCGCTAGCGGATATTACTACAAGTAAGAGAATCGTTACCGTCAGAAGAAAAATCCATCTGGATTTCATTTTACTCACCCCTTTCTATCAATTATTAGCCACAGAATCACACAGAAAAACACGGAAGAACAAGGAATGAAAACTTCTTTTTCCTTCGTGAATCGCTTTATCTGTGGTTTTTCATTTTAGAAGTAAAACAGCTTGCGTTACTCGATAATCAACTGACACTCCGGCAATGAATTCAGAAACATTTTCCCATAAGGTTTTGTCAGCACACGAGAATCGAGAATTACCACTATGCCTTTGTCGGTTTTGTTTCTGATGAGGCGGCCGAACCCCTGCTTGAGACGCAGAATAGCTTCCGGCAAACTATATTCCATGAAGGCGTTGCCGCCGCGAGTCTCAATATAATCCGCCCGCGCTTGGACGACGGGATGTGTGGGTACTGAGAAGGGCAGTTTCACGACGATGACGTTGCTGAGGGCTTCGCCTTGCACATCTGCTCCTTCCCAAAAGCTACTTGTGCCGAAGAGCACGGAATCAATGTCTTGTCTGAATTCTTCCAGCATAGTATGTCGAGACATGCCGCCGCCCTGTTTGAACGTTGTAATGCCAAGTTCTTCGAGATATGGCGCGACGGCTTCGTATACTTCGTCCATCATTTTGTAACTGGTGAAGAGGACAAATGCTTTGCCGTGCGTGATTTTCAAATATTCTTTGATTTTTTCAATCGCGACGGGTACAAAGCGGTAGCTCCTCGGGTCGGGCATCTGCTTGGGAATATAGATTTGAACCTGTTCAGCATAATTAAATGGAGACCCAACTAAAAGTTCCTGACAACCATTCAATCCAATTTGGCTTTTAAAGTAATCGAAATTGCGATTTGTCGAAAGCGTCGCGCTGGTCATTACCGCGCTTTTGAGGTTGGCAAACAGATGCGCGCTTAAATCATCGGACACGCTTATCGGCGCGGCGTTGAGTGATATTGTGGCGTATCGTCGCGCCGCCAATTCAACCCAGTAAACCCAATCCGGCTCTGGCTGAGTGAGCATGGCATCTATATCATTGCGCAAATTTATGCATCTTCTTAGATGCGCTTCGACTTCCGTTTTTTCATCGTCGGTTTTCACTGCATCATGCAATATTCTTAAAGCATTCTGAAGATATCTAAGGGAACTATCCATTACATTCGGCACAAACTCCCTCTGCTCGATGCGTTTCGCACTCTCTTTTTCATCGCCGACCCAATTTGCTATGGAATCAAAAAGTTCATTGCCTCTGTCCCGCGCTCGCTCCACGAAGCCTATCAAGTCCTCTGCCGCCAATCGGATTAGCAATCCGCCTCTCCGTTTGGGGTTGCACAGCGAATCCAGCAGATGTTTGACGCGATAGTTGCTAAGTTGAATGCCGACGTGTTCCGTCGCTACACTTTCGATATGCTGAGCTTCGTCTAAGATTAAGTAGCTGTATGGCGGCAGCACAGCGGTGATAGGATTCTCTTTTCGGAGAGCCCAATCGCTGAAAAGCAGATGATGATTGACGATGACTAAATTGGCGTTTGCCATCCGTCCGCGCGCTCTAAAATAGAAACATTTTTTGTAATTTGGGCATCGCACGCTGAGACAGTTGTCGCTTTCCGAGGCTACTTGTCGCCAGACATCAGGTATCGGCTGCGGTTCAATGTCAGCGAGACTGCCATCTTCGGTTTTTTTCGACCATTCGATAATTCGTTGAATCTCCTCGACCTCATCGAGTGTATCGAACAATGCGCGTTCATAGGTCACTAAATTATCCAATCGCCGCAGACAAAGATAGTTGCCCCTGCCTTTCACTAAAACAGCATTGAACGGTTCGGGCAAAACCGTTTGTAGAAACGGAATATCTTTGTTGATAAGTTGTTCTTGCAGATTGATAGTATTGGTGGATATGATAATCTTTTCATCTTCTTCAAGCGCGAAATTCACCGCGGGCACTAAATACGCGAAACTCTTGCCCACGCCTGTGCCCGCTTCGACGATGAGATGTTCGCCATCTCGAAACGCAGCGTCAACTGCTTCCGCCATCTCCAATTGCTGCGGTCGATATTCATATCCGTTTAAATGTTGGGAAATCAACCCACCGAGGGTGAAAATTTTTGTCAGGTTCATTTATGAACTTTCTCCTGTTGAGAAACCCATTTTCCCGGAGAAAACGGGTTTCTGCGTAATTTCATAAAAATTTCTTCGCTTCAAAACACCGCACCAGATGCCCCGGCTCGAGATATTCCGGCGGCGGTATTTCATGTTTGCAGCGCTCAACGGCATGCTGACATCTCGGTTCAAATCGGCAACCCGGAGGCAAGTGCGCTGGGTCAGGGACGACACCTTCGATGGCTGTTAATCTTTCAGCGCCGCCGACTAATTTTGGGATTGAATTTAACAATCCCTGCGTATATGGATGTAACGGATGTTCAAAGATATTTGTTACATCTGCGCTTTCGACAATCCAACCGGCATACATCACCGCGATATTTTGAGCCATCTCAGCGATGACGCCCAAATCGTGGGTAATCAGCAATATCGCCATTCCCAAATCATTTTGCAATTGACACATAAGGTCAAGAATCTGCGCCTGAATGGTAACGTCCAAGGCAGTAGAAGGTTCATCGGCAATCAACAGAGAAGGGTTGCAAGATATCGCCATCGCAATCATGACTCGCTGACGCATGCCGCCGCTCATCTGATGAGGGTAGTCGTTGACGCTGTTCTGTGGTGAGGGGATTCCCACCGATGCCAATGCGTCGATGCTCTTCTGCCAGGCTGCTTTTTTATCCAAACCTTGATGCAAACGTATCGCCTCGGAAATCTGGTCGCCTACTTTGAAAACGGGATTGAGCGAGGTCATCGGTTCCTGAAATATCATCGCAATCTCATTGCCGCGTATCTTTCGCATCTC
>DTYX01000136.1 GCA_012961655.1 Candidatus Poribacteria bacterium | reverse complement strand
CCGCCATATTTTGCTTCATGCACCATGTGGGGAATTTGTAAAAAAAATTGGAAAACTTGAGCCGAAATTTGTGTCTATATTATATAGAGACGTAAAGGAATGAAAAAAGATGGAAGAGGACGTCCTTTTGGTGCATCAAAAATTTGAAATTAATTGCTCTAACTAAGGAGGAAGAAGCTTTGTTTCTTTTAATCAACAGAATTTTCGCTTTGTTGGCTGGTTTGTGTTTTTTTACCGGCCTTCTTCCATTGGGCTTCCCGAAGGATGAGCCACCGAATCTAGATTTTGAAACGATTCTAGCCGGAATACGATACTACGACTCCTTGATGAAATCAGGGGAAGGAGAGGTTATTTATAAGCGTGTCCAAACTCCTTCTTCCTATCTTCCACCTAATTTGGGAGATGTCTCGATGGAACGCGAGTACTACCTAATCTTTAATCAAAAGGAAAAGCGGATGGAGCTTAAAGAGTGTTTCTGCGGAGATACACATTATTCGAAGACTACCTATCTGAATACGAAAGGGGGAGCGTGGACGATTGGATATAGAAAATCCAAGCCGCATTACATGTTTATGACCAATCCTCATTATCTCTATGAATCTATGGATCCAAGGTGGCCTATAACAACCAGATGGAATGTTGGCAGCAGTCCATTTGAAGGTAGTTTGTCTGAGTACCTGGGAAAAAGGGGGTTCAAAGTTAACATGATTTTCCCCTCACTTCCTGCATAACATAGACTGTCCCAGAATAGCTGGGATATGTCTATTTAAGCAATGCCTCTATTTTTTCCCATACCGTTTCCACCGGCAAAAGTTTCGTACATGCAAAACTGTTTTTACATTTATGCGCGCTGCAAGGCCAACACGGCAGGTCGCGGCGAGCTATTCGGGCATTTGGGTTTTGCGGCGCCCAGCGGACGTGGTCTGTCGGGCCGAAGATTGCGACGGTGGGCACATCCAACGCCGCCGCTATGTGCATTGGGCCAGAATCGTTGCAGATGAATAGCTTACAGCGGTCAATCAACGCCGCAAGTTGACGCAATGATTCAGGAGCATAAATTAAGACATCATGGGTCATCCGCTGTTGAATATCACTGGCTAATTGGGATTCGGAAGGGCCATGAAGCATCAAGATTTTCGCCCCGAATCGCTCGACCAATCTATCCGCTACCCGCGCATAGCCGTCCTCAGTCCAGAGTTTGTCAAATGAACTGCCGCCGGGATGGATACAGACGAAGAAATCATCTTCTGAAATGCCGAGCTTTTGGGTATAATCATGCGCCCACTGCCTCTCCTCTTCCGAAAGATTCAACACTAAGTCAGACGATTTTGCATTCTGCGCAGGCAATGCTATCTCGTTACCGCAGATTATTCGCACTAAATCTAGATTTCTCTCAACTTCATGCACTGTTTCTTTGGCGTAAGTCTGTCTGCATGGATGTGTCAGAGTGCTTTTGAACCGTTTTTGATATCGTCCGACTCGGTATTTTGCCCCAGAAGCATAAGCTAAAAAATTATACCATGACGCCGTATACATTACAACCACTAAATCATAACCTGTTTTTCGCAATCGGTGGAAAAATTTCAATCTTTCCCACAAACGCTTATGTCTGCTAATTCTATCGTATATCAATACTTCATCCACGTCAGGATTTCCGATGAGGATTTCAGCATTTAGCGGTTGAGCTAGCACGGTGATGTGAGCGTCAGGATAGCTTCTACGGAGCAGAGAAATAGCGGGAGTAGAATTGAGCAAATCTCCGATGCCATCGGGACGCAGAATTAGAATTTTTGTTATGTCTTTGAACATCGGTTGGCACTACTTATTAACTATTGCACCATCTTTTTAGGCACTGTTAAATAAATTATGATTGGTTTGTAGTAAGGCAATTCATT
>DTYX01000135.1 GCA_012961655.1 Candidatus Poribacteria bacterium | reverse complement strand
CTTCCGTTCGCGGTTACTTCGTGAACCGCTCAGATCACCCTTCGGGAAATGTCAGATCATAATGTTTTAACGTATTTTGTTGAAACCCTTTGTTATATAGCAAGTATCATGCCATGATTATATTACTCAAAAAGCAGGTATTCCAAGGAGTTTAGGGTGTTTTGCTGTGTTCTGTTGTACGGGAAATGAACTGGTATGCACAAAAAATGTACACAAGGGATTTCTGGAACTATTTCCTTCATTTAACGTTAAATCCGCTTAATGAGTGGAGAGTTGAAGGAAAGGGAGGAAGGGATGGAAATCGTCAATGATTTTGAAAAACATTTTTATCTCAGAGGATAAAAAATCTTTGAAACATCCATGTTTGGAGGGAAGAGGCGTTTAGTCTATGTCAGCATTTGATACCAGCATCCGCGACCTTGCATTGAAAAAGCAGCGGATAGAGTAGATAGAATCGTTCGGATAGCGACTCAACTAAAAGAACCATTCCAGCAGGACATGAAACGTTTTCTTACACAGTTGAAGCCAGTCTGAAAGGAAGGACCGCTATCGTTCCCTGTGAAGGAAAAACTCAAAAAGTAACGCCCGCCTTTTTGGCTACGATAGAAGCTTGGGCTTATATCGATTTTCATCGTCAAAATTCTTAGTCTTACTCACCATGTAGTCTCTCAACAATTTCCGTCACCTTATCAAATTCAGGTTTCAAAGCGGGGTAGAGTTCTCTGTAGATTTGGTAATAGTCGTCATAGATTTTCGCGTTTTCTGCAATCGGTTCTATTTTTGAGGTAATTTTCACTAATTCGTCGGTAGCTTCCTCGATGCTATTGTAGACGCCCGAGCCGACACCTGCGAGGATTGCCGCGCCGAAAGCTGGCGCTTCGACGATATTGATTGTAACCAGTTCGGCATTGTAAACATCAGCTTGGATTTGTCGCCAGAGCCTGCTGCGCGCGCCTCCGCCTGTGGCGACAATTTGCTCTACCGGCAAATCCATGTCTGTTCTGATGATTTCGAGGGAATCGCGCATGCCATAAGTTATACCTTCCAGCACAGCGCGGATGATATGTCTTTTACCGTGTCGCAGGGTCAATCCGAAGAGATTCGCTTTGGCGTTGGCATCGCCATGCGGCGTGCGTTCGCCTGTGAGATACGGCAAAAAGATTAAGCCTTCGCTGCCCACAGGGGCTTTTTCGGCTTTGGCGGTTAAAATGTCATACGGATTTGAGCCTGACATTTTTGCCGCTTCGACTTCGCTGTCGCCCAGACTGTCGCGGAACCATCGAAATGCTCCAGCCGCCGAAAGCATTACGCCCATGACGTACCATTTATACGGGACGCAATGGCAGAAAGTATGCGCTCGTAAATCGGAGTCGACTACGACATTATCCGTGTGAGCTACTACTGTTCCCGATGTTCCAAGACTCGCCAACACTTTTCCCGCCCTCACGATGCCATTTCCCACCGCGCTACAGGCGTTGTCCGCGCCGCCGCCGACAACTGGCGTGCCCGCTTTTAATCCCGTCATCTCAGCAACCTCGGGGGTGATGCGCCCGCATACGTCGATGGATTCGTAGCACGGCGGCATCAACTCTTTATCAATGCCGAGACTTTCCAGCACGATATCCGACCATCGGCGATTGCGCACGTCGAACAGCAACGTCCCCGCCGCATCGGATACTTCCATCGCTATCTCGCCGGTGAGCCGGAACCGCACATAGTCCTTTGGCAAAAGCATTTTATAAGCTCTTTCATAATTCTGAGGCTCTTCGTCTCGAACCCAGATAACCTTCGTCGCGGTGAATCCCTCCAGCGCGGGATTGCAGGTGTTTTGAACCAGCATCTCCTTGCCCAATGTATTTGTTATGTATCGGCATTGTTCGGTGGTGCGGACATCGTTCCAGAGAATCGCCGGGCGCACGACCTGATAATTTTTGTCGAGCAATACCAATCCGTGCATCTGTCCCGATATGCCTAAACCTTTTATCTCAGAAGCATCAACGTTTGCCTTTGCCAACGCATTTTTGATGGAATTCACCGTTCCGCGCCACCAATCCTCTGGGTCCTGTTCCGACCACTTGGGTCTCGGCGTATACAGCGAGAATTCTTCCGTCGCGCTGGCTAACTCTTTGCCCATTTCATCCATTAAAATTGTTTTTGCGCCTGTCGTGCCTAAATCTATTCCGATTAGATATGACATGGTGTATCCTTTTATTTTATCCTTGGGCCAATGGGTTAAATGGTTATACCGATTTCGTATTGCGTGATGCGTGAAACGTGAAGATTTGTTCCTAACGAAACAGCTTTTTCTAAAAGTTCTAATCCCCCTGGAATAGTGGGCTTAAATTGATAGTTCCCAGCAATAATAGATAGCGTATCAATATGAGCCCAATGACAACGGATTTTAAAGTAAAGCCCTGCTGTTTCATCAATCCTATCAAAGATCTTCTGCAAAGTCGTCAGTTAATTCATCAGCGATGATATCTTTCAGTTCGCTCTTCAACTGTTGAATCTGCCTAAGTTTGTCGTTAATCTTAGCGAACAGTTCTGAACACGCTTTTACTCCTTCGTCAATCAGAAAAGCAGCGCTTTCTGAGCGACTTTTACAAATGCCTGCGTCAACTAGTTGGTCGATTTTATCAATGGTATCCTGGTCAACGCGCATCATGACGACGTTATCTCGGCCTTTGCCGAAAAAACTTCCGAATTTGCCGAAGATATCTTCAAAACGATTGAATATATCTTCCATACTATTGAAACCAAAGAACCCTGAGTCGCGGACACCTTTTACACCGCTCTCATCGTAGAGTTTTCGCTTTTCAGTGTCTGATAAAACTTCATATGCCTCCGAAGCTTCGCGAAATTTTCGTTCTGCTTCCTCATCGTCCGGATTTCTGTCCGGATGATATCTGCGCGCCAATCTTACATAAGCTCTTTTTATCTCTTCTTGGGTAGCGTGTTTATTGACGCCAAGAACTTCGTAATAATTCAAACGTGTTGACATTTTTCGTACCTTCTTTCATGTAATATATTTACGCGTAAACTTATTACAAAATTATACCTTATCTGTAATAATTTTGTCAAGAAGAAATTATTTGAATCAGAGATTCCTTTAAAATTGACTTTTCTTCTCATGGGGACTTTGTATTATTTGGGCTATTTCGTGTAAAAATTAAAGTTGCCAGAATCTGCAAAAGTATAGTAAAATAAGATGTCAAAAAAGGAGGAAGAATAATGGCTAAAACTTATCGAGTCGGGGTTATTGGATGTGGCGGCATGGGGCGTTCGCATTCGCGGGCTTATACCCGAAATCTCGCGACAGAGTTGGTCGCGGCGATGGATATCAGCGAAGAATCTGCGAAAAGACTCGCCGAGGAATTTTCCATCCCCGCAGTTTATACCGATTACAACCAGATGCTAACGAAAGAGGATTTGGATATCGTTAGCATCACAACATGGCAAGGAGTGCGCGCTGAGATTACTGTAGCCGCGGCGAAAGCTGGCGTCAAAGGAATCCTCGGTGAAAAACCGATGTCCGCTTCCTTGGGTGAAGCGGATGAAATGCTTGAAGCGTGTGAAAAACATGGCGCGAAGCTGGTTATCGGTCATAATGGACGTTTCAATGCGGCAAATACTGAGATACGGAGGCTTGTCGCTGATGGCGCTATCGGACAGCCGACGTTACTTTATCATATAGCGAAGCGCAACGCTGGCCTGCTCAATACAGGCACACACGCTATTGATGGCTGGCGATATACGTTATCAGACCCCGAAACGCTCTGGGTGATAGGACAAACGTCGCGCACGACCGATAGATGGGAACGCCGCAGCCGCTGTGAGGATTTGTGCATGGGGCTCGTCTGCTTTGAGAGTGGGACGCGAGGAATCTATGAGGGTGACCTACCCGAGCTGAGAATTACGATGCCAAGAGTTACTGGTACCGAAGGGAAAATCAAAGTCGGGGAAGGCGGCGTCGTGCTACTACAAAAGGATGACGCCAGCGGTTGGCAGGAGATTACGCCGCCGCCAGTGGAAACCGACCAATTCCAAGAATTAATCGACTGGATGGAGGGAAAAATCCCTGAACACCGAAGTAGCGGACGGCAAGCGCGATATACCATGGAAATCATGATGGCGATATACGAGTCGTTGCGTATCAAAAATGTCGTTGTCATGCCGCTGGAAACAAAGGAATCACCGCTCGATTTAATGGTGGAGGATGGAACCCTACCCGTGCTTATAGAGGGACGTTACGATATCCGCGCCCCTTTTCCAGAACAGAATAGATAATTTAACGGAAATCCGTTGACAGCTTTAATTTGTTTCCAGTATTAGTGTGTTATGATTGAAGAGATATCTGAGAAACCCTTTTCTTTCCTGAGAAATATGGTATACTTATTCCTTGAAATTATCTTTCAAGGAGGATAAGATGAATCGTTATATTAACCCCATCCGTTTCATAAGAAGTATCCATAAGATTCTCAAAGTAAATAAAAAAGTATATTTTTCGCCCAAAGGTAAGAAGAGATATCTTGTACCATCTATTAAAAACACCATCTTGGTAGTAATAGCTATCACTTTAGCTGATAAGCTTCGTATAAATGAGATATGCTTTGTGCAAATTAATTCCATGAACGGAAATATTTTGACAACAGATAATAATTGCCTCTCGGGCTTGCCGAGAGAACTATATGGAGGTAGATATATGTCAAAAAAGTCATCAGAAGTGATGCTATTCATCTCTAACCGCGGAAACGATAATTGGTCGGGACGTCTGGCAGAGCCGAATGTCAATCGAACCGATGGACCTTTTTCCACACTAGAACGCGCCCGCGACGAAATCAGAAAAATCAAGCGGGCGGGAGAGATGCCCCAAGGCGGGATAACGGTGGAGATACGTGGAGGATTATATCAGCGGGAACAGCCATTCGAGCTTTCAACAGAAGATTCGGGCAGCGAAGAGACGCCGATAGTTTATCGGGCTCGACATGGTGAAGAGGTACGTTTAAGTGGAGGCAGAACGGTAGCGGGATTTAAACCTGTCACCGAGCCGAGCGTCCTGGAGCGTCTCGCTCCCGAAGCGCGGGGTAAAGTCCTCCAAGCTGACTTAGGAGCGCTTGGTATCACTGATTTCGGCAAGGTAGAAGGCGGAGGTCTTGAGCTTTTCTTTGAGGATAAACCGATGACGTTGGCGCGTTGGCCGAACGAGGGATTTATTCGCATTGTCGATTTAGTCGGAGGCGCCCCGGTCGATGTCCGTGGGACTAAAGGCGATAAAATCGGTAAATTCATGTACGAAGGCGATAGGCCGAAGCGATGGGTTGGCGAAAAGGATGCTTGGGTTCACGGCTACTGGTTCTGGGGCTGGTCAGACCAACGCCATAAGGTCGAATCCATTGACATTGAACGACACATAATCTCCGTTGCGCCGCCTTACCACAGCTACGGCTATCGCGTCGGGCAGTGGTTTTACGGCTTCAATATTCTGGCGGAACTCGATATGCCCGGCGAATGGTATTTAGACAGGGAAACGGGCACTCTCTACTTCTGGCCGCCAGGGTCTATTGAACAAGGCAATCCCACAGTATCGGTTATCGAAACGATGGTGAAGATGGAGGATGTCGCACACGTAACTATTTGCGGCATAACCTTCGAGGCTGCCAGAGGCACTGCGATTACTATATCTGGTGGAACTCACAACCGCATCGCCGGATGTACGCTCCGCAACCTCGGTAGTTGGGCGGTAAACATATCGGGAGGTACGAACAATGGTGTCATCGGCTGTGATATCTATGAGACTGGCAACGGCGGCATCAGCCTGTCAGGCGGTAACCGCGAGAGACTCGAGCCCGCCGAACACTACGCCGAGAACAATCACATCCACCACTACAGCAGATGGAATCGGATGTACCAACCGGCTATTTCACTGAACGGCGTTGGAAACCGCGCTTCACACAATCTGATACACAACGCCCCGCATACGGCAATCTCATTCAGTGGCAACGACCATCTCATAGAGTTCAACGAAATCCACAGCGTGTGTTATGAATCAAATGACGCCGGCGCGATGTACAGCGGCCGAGACTGGACTACGCGCGGCACGATGATTCGCCATAATTTCCTGCATCACATCAGCGGCTTTGAAGGACGAGGCTGCGTCGGAGTTTACCTCGATGACATGCTCTGCGGCATCACCATCTACGGCAATCTCTTCTATAAAGTGACGCGCGCGGCTTTTATCGGGGGAGGCAGAGACTGCATCGTCGAGAACAACATCTTCGTCGACTGTAAGCCGGCGCTTCATATCGACGCCCGCGCCGTGGGCTGGGCCAATTACCACGTAGGTACTACGATGAAGGAGCGGCTATTGGCGATGCCATATAAGGGGAAACTCTGGGCGGAACGGTATCCCAAATTAGTCGATATTTTGGAAGATGAACCGGCCGCGCCCAAAGGCAATATCATCGCTCGTAACATCTCCCAAGGCGGCGTGTGGGATGGTGTGCGCGACGAAGCTCGACCTTATATCACCTTTGAGGATAATCTGGTGGATGTGGATGTCCATTTTGTGGATGAGCCTCCCAAAAGTTTCCAACTGCGCGATGATTCGCCGGCGTACAAATTGGGTTTCAAGCGCATACCAATTGAGAAAATTGGGCTTTACGAAGATGAGCGACGCGCCTCTTGGCCTGTACAACACAAAGTCCGATAGTGGTCATTTCTGGTAACAAGGAGATTTCATAATGAAACCTCGTAGGTCGATTTTCATAAATCGACATCTGTTAACGTCGAGATGTGAATTTCGACCTACATATTATATAAGGAGTTTATTGATGGCAAACTACAAAGTCGGAATAATCGGATGTGGCAACATAGCGAGAGCGCATGCTCATGTCTATAAAAAGATTGCTAACGTAGAAATTATCACCGCCGCTGAATTAGAACCAGATAGACGCAAGCAATTCGCCCAGGATTTCGAACTATCAACCGCTTACGAAGATTATGCGGAAATGCTGACAAAGGAAAATCTCGACATCGTGAGCGTTTGCACCTGGCCAAGAACGCATTGCGACGCTACTTGTAAAGCCGCGTCATCTGGCGTTAAAGGTATAATGTGTGAAAAGCCGATGGCGGTTAATTTAAGAGAAGCAGACCAGATGATTGAAATCTGCGCCGAGAATGATGTTCGACTGGCAATCGGACATCAACATCGATTTGACGCACAACTGGTAAAAGCGCGGGATTTAATCAATGAAAAGGCTATAGGCGAGCTTGTTTTACTTTGGGGACATTGTAGCCTCGACCTGATGAATAATGGTTCTCACGTTGTTGACATGATTAATTTTCTGAACAATGATGAAAAAGCCGATTGGGTAATGGGACAGATTGACAGACGACATAAGCGCAAGGGACGTGGCAACCATCCGGATATGTACGTAGAAGACATGGCGGTGGGGAGAATTTGCTATAAAAATGGAGTGCGGGCGACTGTTGAACTGGGAGAATTTGCGCTTCAAGCCTGGCAGTTTCATATTATTGGCGCTGATGGAAGGAATTCTTTGGAGATTATCATGGCAATTCGTAGCCGTTCTTTGATAAATCTTCCTGTAAGAGTCAAAGAAAACCCCTTATGATAAAAGCTGCTGAGATTTGATTCCCTTCTTAGGCAAAGCTATAAATTTCAATATTAAACTTGCTCTTTTCTATCCCAGTGAATAACACACAAGTGTTCTGTACCTGTTTCCCGGCATCTAACAGATTGCGCTACAGTTATCAAAAGAAAGTTCACTTTTTTGCCCAAAAGGTCAGTGATGAGTGGAAAGTGACAGGTCAGATTGCACCGATAGATTTCGCCGGCAGTATTAAAGATGTGAACTCGCCAAGAACTTGAGAGTTGGGGACCAGTGAACACGGAATATATCTACAATCGTTATCAATCGATTGGTTCTAAATTTTCGTCGTTAACCACGTGGGTTTTCAATGCCGGGGTTCTGCCGACCTACTTTCTAAATTCCTCCGACAAATCTCCCAGGATTCAGAATCTCTTTAGGGTCTAATTGTTCTTTAATCTGACGCATTAAATCGACATCCGAGCCCTTAACACCCCAGACATCCACGTTGCGTTTGATTTTCGGCGCGGCATGTTCGACGATGGAATTGCCTCCCAACTGCTGAGCCATAAGAGCCAAATTTTCGATTGTCGCCTCAAATTGAGCTTGGTCTGTCTGCGGCGTCAAGATGACGTAAATAATACCGCTACCTGCGTGTGACATTATCGCGGTATCCAGCTTGCCTTGTTCGGCGGTGTTTTCGATGGTTTGTAATGCTTCTTCAACGCGACCTATAGGCACGCTCACTTTGCAGCACACCTGTGAATCCGATTCAGCGTCAATCATTGTCCAGTCTTGAATTCTGCCCAGAAGCGCGTCCCTCTCTCGTTCTTGAATATCGCTTACATGCAATACATTTTCCTCCTCACATATCTGTTTGATTTCTTCGCTTTGCCGGTTTACCGCTTCTTCGACATCCTCAATATCGATAACCAAGAGGAGATGTTCGGAGGGCATGCCAAGTAGGTCTGCCCCTACTGAACTGAATAGTTCAATGGACTTTGGCAAAAGTTCTGATTTAAGAATTTTTCGCACAGCATTGGTTGCCTGGTGTAATTCCGCAAAAGATGCAAGT
>DTYX01000134.1 GCA_012961655.1 Candidatus Poribacteria bacterium | reverse complement strand
TCTAAAACTATTGAAACTTATTTGACAGTGTAGGTCGAATTTCCAAATTCGACGCCCCCACCTTGCATCGGGGAGTCGAGATGTGAATCTCGACCTACACATAAGAGATTTAAGGACAATGATGTTCGCTGGAGCTTTAACTGCCATAATCATCTTACTGATTATTTTTGGTTCTGTTATTGTCATCCGCTAAAAAACGGTTTGCCCTTGGAAGCGGTAGGCAAGAACTACAATCTGTCCATCAAACAATGGAGCGGATGCAAAAGGATATAGAAGAGATTAAAGCCACTTTAGCCGATTTAGTAATTGAATTACACGACCGGCGATGGGAAAAGGGGGCTGGTGAGTAATTGGGCAGAGGCCTGTCCCGACGAAGACGGGGCGCAATCGAGAAAAGAGAGGCGTTTAATCCGATTTCTACAATGTCCTCTAAATCGAAGAATACTATTGATAGGACGCGCTTTCTACACGGATTGGATTATTTAGCGGTGCTTAGACCTACCCTTCTTCTGCCCGTATGGACAATGGTACTGCTCGGATATTATCATGGCTTGCTTAATTCGGGAGCGCCTTTGAAACAGCTGCCGCTGTTGCCCTATATCCCCACTATTCTAAACCCAGGCGTTGAGATTTGGAAAACCTTATTCCTCTATTCGATGCTTATGAGTTCGGTGTACATCGTAAATCAAATCACCGATGCAAAGACAGATGATATCAACAATAAACTGTACTTGGTCGCTGAAGGGTATGTGAAACTGGAATTTATAAAAGCTGAGAGCACAATTCTCCTTCTGGGCGCGATTGCGCTAACGGTCTACTGGTTTACCACAAATTATCTTTATCTCCTACTCGTCTTAGTCTCGATAATTTTGGGAATGGCGTATTCCATTCCGCCTGTGAGGTTAAAAGGCAAACCGATTCTGGATTTGCTGTCAAATGCCCTTGGATTTGGATTTATAGCTTTTGCCTTAGGCTGGGCAAGCAATTCAGCGATTTCAGTAAAATCGTTCACAAGTTCTTTGCCTTACGTTTTTTGTGTGGGCGCGGGTTTTGTCAATACAACTCTTTTAGATTTAAAAGGTGATGAAAGCAACAAGGATAAAACAATAGGGGTTCTATTAGGCGTTAGAAAAGCCTGCATCCTCAGTACATTTTTGTTAATCGTGGGACTGATGTTCAGTCTTGTTTTGAAAGATTACATAGCCTTAGTCGTCAGCCTGTTTTGCTTGCCTTTATTCGTTTACATGACGTTGACACATAAATTCTCCGCCATCGCGGTGGCGACTAAATTAGGTATTTTGTTGCTGTCATTATTTATCGCTGTAGTTATTCCTTACTACTTTTCTCTGTTAGTCGGCGTTCTGCTGGCAGTTAAATGGTACTATTTTAAGAGATTTGGAATTAAATATCCTTTTTAGAAGAGACAAAAATACTTAGGAAAGGTTAAAAATATAAAATGGGTTCAATTCTCTGGTCAGAAAAAAGTTGGTTTATTTCTGGCCTCATTCTGTTTTCAGTTTTATCCCGCAAAGCCTTTAGTTATCCAGAAATTCACTTCGTTCTCATTAAAGGTTTCAGCTTAATTTCAAAGCGTTGTCCCGAAATAGTATTCGACGCTCCGTGGCGCTCCAGAAGAGGAGAGCTTATCCCTATCACTTGTATTATCAATGATGCTCACAAATATCCAATCGAATTATTGGATATCAAAGCGCAAATCTTCGGTGAAGGATTAGAACTGGAACATTCACTTTTCGACCGAACATTTGATGAAGCAATCTATCCAACTTATTTAGGTCGAAAACCGAAGAAGTTAAATGCTCCATGGAGCATTCATATTAGCGACTCCTATTGGTATATGATGGATTATATCCAACTGCCGGATGACTTCGTTGGGCCAATTGCCATTCATCCACAGATAGAGTTCATCTTGAGAGGCAAACGCAGAATAGCTTCAACGGATAACTTGCCAGGGCTTTCTCATGCGCCACTCAGAATATATATCTCCGAAGACCCGCTTCCAACATTTGACGGTTGGTATTATGGCGATGCACATTGGCATTCTGATAAAACAAAGGACCAAGTAGAATTCGCCGCGCCTGTTGAAGTTGCAGCCTCTTTCGGCAAAGCCATCGGACTCAGTTGGTTTGCTGTAACAGACCATTCTTACGATTTGGATGCGCCAGTGGATGATTACTTTGCCATTGACCCTGATTTGACCAAATGGAAGAGCTTGTGTGAGGAGATAAAATTAGCCAACTCTCAGTATGATGATTTCGTCGTATTGCGAGGCGAAGAAGTATCCTGTGGAAACTCAAAAGGTCGGAACGTGCATTTATTGGTCTACGGCGTTCCAGAATTTATTCCAGGCAGAGGGGATTCAGCTAAAACAGGGTTCGACTTTAAATTCAAACCTGACCTTTCTCTTCAAGAGGTTTTGGAAATAGTACAAAATTACAATGGTGTAACTTACGCCGCTCATCCTAATGCTGACAACTCCTTTTTAGGAAGACTAATTTTAAATCGCGGGACATGGCTGGACTCCGATTGTACAATGGAGGGCTGTTACGGCTTGCAATTCTGGAACGGCTGTTCCGGTCAGCGCTTCACCGATGGATATAAACGTTGGCTTCGGCTTCTGTTGGACGGACAGAAGCGTTACATAATAGCCGGCAGCGATGCGCACGGAGATTTTAACCGAACTCGAAAAATGAAATTCCCCTTTGTTAAATTAGTTGAATCTATGGACAGCTCTTTTGGCAAACCGAGAACTTGTCTGTACTGTGAGGACGGGTTTACAGGAGTAAACCACGGTTCAACCTTAAATGAACGTAACATTCTTGAGGCTATGCGACGCGGGCAGGCAGTCATAACCGATGGTCCATTAGCCATTTTTAATATCAAAAACGAACAGGGACAGATAGCCAATATCGGAGAAACCATCTCAGGCGAAAGATTTGAACTTACACTTCAAATCAAATCAATTGAAGAGTTCGGTAAAATTTCAAAGGCTGTTCTGTATCGAGGCGACCTTTCACAAAAAATTGAAAATATCGAGTTTGAATTAGACTTGAAAAATACAGAAGACCATTACGCCTATCTGTCCAAACACTCCGTTAAGTCAAATTCGGACTGCTATTTCAGATTGGAAGCAACTTCTCAAAGAGATGAATATAAATATCGTTGTATAACTAATCCCATTTGGCTATGCTAATGCAAAATGGAGGTGTAAACATGGATGGAGGGATGGAAGTTCTTCCAATCATCCATTCTTCCAACCATCCTTTTTATTTATAACGGTTCTTTTCAATGCGGCCTAATGGACGGTAAACTTATGCCGTGATGTACTACCCCCTTATGTTTGCTGGTTGGAGACTCGGCACTGCTGAGCTTATTTTGTCCGTAGTCGCTGCCAAACTGAGGCAAATGCTGGAATAAAAGCGTTAATCCCAATCGAAATTGGCGGTTTGAAAAAAGCATATTTGAATGGATTAGAAAAAGGATTAAAGTATAATTTTTTCAGAAGGAAGGAGAGAAAATGGTTCTTTTATTTGGTCTCATTTTGCCCATAATTTGTGCAATTATTGCTGCTGTCTCCGGTGCATTAACTGTAAGAAGGCTTTTCCGAGAAAAAAATCCGGATCTTCTTTCTTTAGTTGGTCTTGTTTTAACCCTCTTTTTCGGAATTATAGCTTTAGTTTTGCCAATGCAATCTCTTGCTCTTCAGCACGGACAGCTAATTGAGCAACATAACCAGATGATTGGCTTACTTCAGGAGATTCTTAAAAGTCCTTGAGCGGATAGGCGACCATTTTGTGGCATATTGCAGCAGTGGTGGGGAAAACTGGCTGACCTGCGGCGAGGTGAGCTTCCCCTCTGAAGACCCGATTCAGGTCGGCGTTCATGCCATAGGGGAAGTTGGCATACTACGAGGAGGATTCATGGCTACTGCAACGAGGTTTGACTACTTCAAGGTGCTGAGGAAATCGTAGCTGTCTTTGTCATACAGAGAGTAGGGAAAGGCATTTGACTTGAGCAGATTTTCATTGTTAATGTGTTCAGAAAAAGATAAAAATGATTGGCTCATATAAAGAAATTGTGCAAAGAAGAAACTTGAATCCGTGAATTCAACCTTTCTTTCACACTTTTGCACTTCTTTTTTGTATTGTACTCTCGGAAATTGCTACAAATCTCAAATGCGCAAGATTTTACATTTTATCGAGCTTTCCAGACCGATAAACGGGCTGATTGCTTTCATCTCTGTTTTTCTCGGCGCTCT
>DTYX01000133.1 GCA_012961655.1 Candidatus Poribacteria bacterium | reverse complement strand
TTGAGAGTGACAAAGCGCTCATCCATGTGAGCGAAACGCTCATCCATGCTTTCCTTAAAAGCCGCGAAACGCCCATCCATGCTTTCCTTAAAAGCCACGAAACGCTCATCTATGATTCCTTTTAAATCGGTAATACGCTGTCCCAGGGCGTGAAGCTCACTGGCAACATACCTGTCGAAGTAGAGCGGAACGGAAATTTCTTCTCGTTCCGGTTGCTCTTTTGTTTTATCTGTTGACATATTCATCTCGTATTCTATTCGGCGGCGCTCAGATTTTAGTAGACTTCCGAAGTCTCTGAAACTTCGGAAGTCTAACAGGTGCTTAAAATCCGCCGACATTATCTATTTTACTATTCTATCATCTTCGCGTCAAGAAAAATTTCTTTGATTTTGCCGAAAAAATGAGCAAAACCAACACCCCAAAATTCAAAATGGACACCAGCAGGCATGTTTGAAAAATTCCCAGAATCGGAATTAAGATGGCACTAGCCAACAGCGCTCCCAGGCAAGAACCCAACAAATCCACCCCATAGAGAAATCCCGCCAATCGACCAACCTCCTCTCGACCTTTCAGGCATATTTTGCTCGCCAATGGAAATTGAAACCCGCCGATAAATCCCGCTACTATGGGTAGGAAGGCGAAAACTGTATCTATGTGAAGAGCTGGCGGAATTCGTTCTCCGAAGGATGCCAATCCCATAAAAACTGGCAGTAAAATGAGCGGATAGACGCAGATGGAAATTTGCGTCATGATATAGGTAAAAAAGTCATTTTTAAACCGATTCATCATTCGGTTGACTAACCAACTTCCAAGCACCAACCCAATCATGAAAGAAGCCAGGATTAATGTTAATTTATAGTAGACGTATCCGTAGAGCACCTGAAAAGCCAGGATGACGACTACTTGAAAGAGAATTTCAGAAAAACCTGTCGTGCCGACGGATAAAATCACAGACGGAATTCGGAATTTGGAACTCCGAATCTGAATGGCGAGGAAAATCAAGATAAATAAGATGATTATACCCAGAACGTGCCAGAAGTTTAATTTGGCGAGATATTTGAAAAACCTCACGTCAAGTGAACGCTGGCGAAATTGAGAACTCCACAGAATTATATCGTAAAAGTATCCTATCGGTTTGAAATCGCTATTTATTCGAGTATTCTTCGGTATATTCGATACAATCTCTTCGATATATCCCACTCGGTCTGGGCTGAGTCTGATGGGCAAATAGTATTCATGGACATACAGGTTGTTCAAATTCCGCTCTCTGATTCTCTCAACGAGCAAATTTACATCATAAGTCAGCGACTGAGTTTTATCCCAACCCTTGGGTTGAGTGCGAAGCGTATCGAAACCCGCTGACGGCAGTTTTTGAGCGAGTAAATAGTTATTCGTCCCTGGAATTACTATGACTTCATCAAAGACCTGATTCAGAGTTGCGTAAAGTGAGCGCAGAAACGCTTGTTGTTCGTGGCTGAGATAATTTTCCGATGAGGTGATACTTAGCGATAGAATGCCGCCAGGCGCTAAAATTTGCTTCGCTTCTGCAAAGAATTCGAGGGAATAAAATCTATTCAGCAGGGCTGTGGTGGGGTCAGGCAGATTGACTAAGACAACATCGTAATGATGAAGTTTTGAGAATTTTTTTTCGCCGCTGATGGATTTCTTGATAAAAAAACGAGCGTCGATATGTTTTACTGTAACACGCTCATCGCGCAGGTAAGCGATATCATCCTTGGACATGAACTTCGACGCTGTCTCAATTATTTTCGGGTCGAGTTCGATGTAATCCACCCGTTTAACAGGATGTTTCAGAATTTGCTCCAAAGCGCCGCCGATGCCTCCGCCTATGAGAAGCACATTTTCAGGCGCGGGATGTTCCAACATGGATAAATGAATGCTCTCTTCGGCTGAACGCTTGTCACCGGTCGTGAACATCAACAACCCGTTTTCAAAGAAGCTGTATTGCTCTTCACCCAACTTGGTCACAGCGATATTGCCGTAGATGGAATTTCTTGAATCGACCAGAGAAAGACCGCGCCATTGAAGTTTTGCGGAGAAATTCTGCAATTTACTTATTAATCCCAAGGGAAACGACAGCACAACTACAACAATTAAAACGATTGTAATTGAAACAGCTATCAACGCTCTATAATCCGAGAATTGATATGTCCTGTTAACAGCAAACTGCAACACCAGAGCAGCCGTCAGATTGAGTGTGCCGACGGTGAAAATATTCTGGTATACACTAAGATAGGGAATCAACACAAAGCTCGCGAGCAATCCTCCGACACTAGCGCCGATGGATTCGAGGATGTAAATTTGGCCGATGCTCCGAGCCGATTTCTCCCAGATATTTGCCAGAATGTGGCAGGCTAAGGCAAAGCTGAATCCCAGCAGAATACACAACGGCGCCAGAACGAAAAAAGATGAAGCCAACATTGGCGTAAATCCCATTATCTCGCCGGGCATTGTGTTTAGAATGTTCCTGAGATTTCTAACGGCGAAGATAGCGAGGGGGAAAACCGCGAACGTCAGAAATTGACAGGAGACAAAAAGGGCAATTTGATGGCGAATTATTCTAGCAAGCCGACTGAAAATCCAACTGCCTCCGCCCACCCAGAGAAGCCATGCAGCCAAAATAATCCCAAACGATAACTCATTGCCGTAGAAAATAGTAATCAGTTCACGCATAAAAATGACCTGCGCGGTCATCGACGTGAAACCTATTAGAAATGCGCTGAATAACAGAGCGTTTATCATGTAACCCCACCAGTAATTTTCATTAAGGTTTATAGTTGATGGCATTAACCATTTTCGCAAATAATAACCTCTTTCGGGTCGAATGTCAAGGTTTTTGTACTGATTGGCTCCCTGATACACCAGGAAATAGAAAAGGGATACTTGTTTTTCTTAGATTGCTTGTGTCTTTGATCGATTGGCATTGCATCATAAAGATATTTTTGTTATACTAAAAGATAAATGCTCCCACGACACTCTTGTTTTCCGACGTATAGTATGTTACAATAATAGTTACATTAACGAAAGGAATAACAAACGAAAGATGTATGATATTATCATCAAAAATGGGACTGTAATTGATGGCACAGGCACGGACAGCTATTCAGCAGATGTCGGAATTTTAGGTGAAAAAGTTGTTGAAATTGGTGATTTATCCGAATCCAAGGCAAAAGTTGTAATCGACGCTGCTGGTTTAATCGTCTCCCCAGGTTTTATCGACATTCACACACATACAGATACGGGATTATTAATTGAGCCGCGAGCGGAAAGTAAAATTCGCCAAGGGGTTACAACTGAAATCGGCGGCAATTGCGGCGGTTCCGTTGGACCATTACGTGGGGAGGCATTGAATGAGGCGCAAAAATGGATGGATAAACACGGCGTTGCAGGGAATAGAGAGAGTTTGGGGGGATTTTTAGACCTACTTGAAGATAGGGAAATCGGCGTCAATTATGCTACATTTGTCGGCAACGGAACCATTCGTTCAGCGGTGATGGGCGCGGAGAATCGTCCTCCGACTGCGGAAGAATTAGTTGAAATGAAGCGAGAAGTGGCGCAGGCGATGGAGGAAGGCGCTTTGGGTTTATCGACGGGTTTGATTTACACACCGAGTATGTTTGCCGATACAGATGAAATTGTGGAATTAGCCAAAGTCGCGGCTAGCTATGGCGGCTATTACGCGTCCCATATTCGCGGCGAAAGTGGAACACTTTTTACCGCCTTGTCAGAAGCGGTCGAAATTGGCAAACGCGCGGACATCCCGGTGGAGATTGCCCATGTTAAAGCCAGCGGTCGAAATGTCTGGGGCAAAGCTGAAGAAGCATTGGCTATCATCGATAAAGCAAGGTCAGAAGGTGTCGATGTCACTGGTGATAGATATCCTTATCTGGCTGGCAGCACAGGGTTGAAAAATGTTATGCCCGT
>DTYX01000132.1 GCA_012961655.1 Candidatus Poribacteria bacterium | reverse complement strand
TTTTCATCTATGATAAAGGTGGTGTAAAAGAGCTTTTCATTAGGATAATCAAAACAGCTAAGGATGCGAAATCCCATTTTCAGCGGGCTGGAAGATGCTTTAATCAAAATGATTGGCAAGGAGTCGTCCAAAGTTCTCAACTTGCTATTGAGCTAAGGATAGCACAGGATGGATTCCAGCGGTCGAGCTATGCACAAGGGAGATTGCTGAAGAGCTATATGAACGGGCAAAAAACACATTTCAAACCGTGGAAAGGTTTCTAAATACGATGTGAAAATGGAATGAGGTGAGAAACCGTAGAAATTGCTGTCGAAAACATTGAGGGATTAATCGCTAAATTTTAAAAACCCATTTTGCGTCTAGTGAATCCCGCCTGACAAGCAAGCGGTTTTAAGACTCTTATTTGGCGAATACGCCGATGAACAATATCTTACCTTGTTTCCCACCTCCTAAACGGCAACTTTCTTGTAACAAAAGTTAAACAAGCTCAATTTCTCACCTAAAGCCTTAGACCGACAAGCATATTGTTTAAATCCCGGCGTTATGGAGTTACAAGGAGGAATTACAATGGGAACTCTTGACAGAATGAAATTAATTCTCAAAGCGAATTTGAATGACATAATTAGTAAATCAGAAGATCCAGCAAAAGCGATGGGATTGATGTTAGAGGAGATGCGACAGAGCATTCGCGGCATTAAATCGCTCATATTGGAAGCGACTGCTGAGTTGAAACAAGCGGAACGAGCAGCCGATGAAAATATTCAAAAGTCTCATGAATGGGAGGAGAAAGCCGCTTTTGCGCTGAAAAAAGGGCGCGAGGATTTGGCGCGACAGGCGCTCTCGCGTAAGAGAACTCTTTTTGAAAGAGGAGATAGTTATCGCGAACAGATAGCCGCCCAGCAGGCGAACATCGAAAGCCTAAAGGAGAGTTTGAAAACCCTCGAGGCTAAAATGAATGAACTCCGAAGCAATCAAGCCAAACTAGCCGCTCAACAAGAATATGCTAAGTTGCGGTATCCTACATCAGTCCGTCCGACACGCGAACCTGTCATTCCAGTTATTGATACCACGACTATTGATACTTATGACCGTATGGTTAGCAAGATAGAGGATATGGAAGCTCTGGCGGAAGCTTTGGCGGAGATGACTCAAGAAGATAAATTAGAGAGGGAGTTTCGAGAACTTGAAGCCAAAGACAAATTGGATAAAGATTTGGAAGAGTTAAAAGCCAAAATAACTGGAACTCAGAACGGTTAGAAAACGAGAGGGAATGGAAGGAAAGATTTATTATTCCTGACTTTTTTCTTCTCCCCGCTCTTAGCCCAATTTTCCAATCTCTTTCTGGAGAAGATTTCAATGGCTCAATTTGAGCTTCTACCTACAGACATTCAAGAGGCTGTTAAAGCACATCTCACTCCTGATGAAGAGATTAAAATGTGCTTCCTTGCCGGTTCAGTATTTCTTGGACCTGAGTATGTTGTTATTACGTCCAAGCGAATTATTGTGATGAATGTTCGCAATATAGGCAGTTTGAGTAAATCTTATATCAACGTGAGATGTGATGTGCTTTTTGCGAATGTTACAAAAATCAACACGAATCGTAGCTTCAAAAATAAACTCCTAGGACAGACCAATATCAGCATTCAAATAAATGGATATGAACATCTTATAAACAATGCCAACAGTCGAGAAGCTAATCAGGCGGTCGAGCTACTATCCTCTCTGGTATCAAAATAATAAACCCGTTTTCTCCGAGAAAACGGGTTTATAGCGAACAAAAGTACAGAGTGAACGCTTATGTTAGAACTTATCAAAGAATTTTTTG
>DTYX01000131.1 GCA_012961655.1 Candidatus Poribacteria bacterium | reverse complement strand
TTGAGTCTGGGCCCGTGAAGGCTACTTCGATTTTGCCCCATTTCGCGAAGTTGCCGATGTGCCCCAGATTCTTGTTGTTTTTGGTGGTTTCTCTTGCCACTGTCAGCGTTGCCTTTCGGACGGCAAAGGCATCATCGCCGGAAAACACCAGGTAGAATGTTTTGCCATCGGCGCTTATCCATTTGCTCGGGATATGTTGACTTTCACCCCAGCCGCCATTGCTTGCGGATAGCGGTTCGCCTTTCCACTGTTCGGTATAATAAACCGTTGTCCAGGGACCCCATGGTTCGGGCGCGTCGTAGATACTGAATTGGTTCCGTCCGCCGTTTTGGGCGCGGCTGCGAACGGTCATCAGGTAGCGTCCCAACGGCGCGTTGTAGGTGGCATCTATCCGGTTGCAGCTTCTTGGGAAAGAGAAAACCGCGCCTCGCTGGGAAATCTCCTTTGTCCATACGGGGCCGGATTGTTCAAGACGCTCAAAAAACTGATATGCTTTCCGATTCGTGAGCTTGTTTTTGTGGACGCGAGCTAAGATGATTTCATCGGTCTCTTCATAAGCATCTGGTGTATTCGGCGAATACACATAGACATACTCATCGCGAGCGTTCGCATAATTTTTTTCAAAATTCAGAAAACAGGGATAACCAAGTTCCTCGAACTTCCAATCGCTCCAGACCCACGTTCGCCCGTGGTCTTCCGACCAGGCGAGTTGCGACTGTTCTCCCCTCAGATTTGCATTCCTCGCCCATAAGTAAAGCACGCCATCGACCATCAGTATTCCGCTGGCTTTTCTACCAGAGCGCCCGTCACCCTTTGACTCCACCGAAGGCGCGAGGATGTTGACCCCTGAGAACTGTGGCGGAACTCCCGCAATCTTGGAGATTCCCAGACTCAGCTTCTTTTCCCGGTTGTGGCTGGAGTTGAATCCCCACCCATCGCCATAGGCGGTATAAAGGTTACCATCGTCCGCCCATGTGATGGGCCAGTTGTCGCTGCCTTCCGCCTTTCTGATAATCGTCTTGGCGGGCTCCCACGTGAGCGAGGTAATCACCGGGCTTGGAGGATACGGAGCGCCTGCGGAAACAGAGTTGGCGATAGGTTCCAGGAAAGGTTTAAGTATGTTGTAGGAATGTGGGCTCCTCTGACCTTGCCAGTCAGAACCCGCTCGAGCAACCACGATGTCAAGACTCGGAATGACAATAATGAAGCTATCATGTAACCCCCACGACCAATAGGCATCTCTGGGTACGTTAGCGAGCGTCCCATCGGCATTGTTCCACCAGAGCAGACCATAATGGTTTGAAGCCCCGGCGAATCGGTTCTTTGAATCATTGACCACGGGAAGACCAATGACATCAGATACTGGTGCGCCTACCGCATCGACAAAACTTTGCGGAATAATCTCCTGACCATCCCACTGTCCACCTCGCAGATAGAGATACCCTATCCGCGCCATGGCATTAACATTAGCATGGATTCCCGCTCCAAACTCCAGCCGCTTGATGCCGTTGATGGTGTCTTCGCGATAGGCGTTGTTACGCCACGTAAGGTCTTTTGGCTCAATACCGAGGGGTGTGAAAATCCGATTAAACATGAGGGTATTTAAATCCTGTTGATACACGAGTGTGATACACTCTGCCAGCCAGTTCGTCCCTCCGTCGGTATATGCCCATCTGGTTCCCGGCGCAAAAAGGAGCTCGGTATATCCACCGGGCTTATCGAATCCCGCAGTCTGTGTTGCGAGGTGCAGAATCGTGATTTCATCAATCCAGCCCGTATCGGAGTTGCTTTCGGATGGAACCCCAAGGTTAGAATGATGTTGCTTTGCCTTGTCACTAAGGCACATTTTGCCGTCTTTGATAGCTAAGCCAAGTGCCGTGACCCCAATCGACTTGGTTGTAGATTTAAGGTCATACCCTTTGGTTTGGTTACCCCATGCCATCACCATTCGACCACCGCGGATAATGCAGCCTGACCCGCCGCCGGTGAGTGCATAATCGCGCGCCTGTTTCAGTTTAGCGGCATCCATACCTACCTCCTCTGGTGTTGCCCAGAGCCATCCAGACGTTGGGTACACTTCGCTTTGGACATAAGATGATATGAAAATCATGACAAAAATTCCTCCGAATACCATGCGTTTTAAGCTCATTTTCATTCCTCCGTTTCAAAGAGACGCACATCTCCAAATTCACCAGGCCGCGGTCTCCCCAGACGTGACACTTCGTCAAGGTAATGGCGCGAGAACACAGCATAACCGCGCTTGCGGCACTGGGACAAATCAACATCGGGACTGAGCATCTCTGGTTGTTCAGGGAGGACATCCATAGCAAACGTTGGCGCCACGTCACCCATAACCTGAAAAACTTCCGGTGCCTCATCGGCGCGCCGTGTTTTGGTTGTTTTGGGATGAGACTTTGGCGCATCCCCCCAGGGGCTTACCGCTACCTCAAGCGTCGCTTCAGCGGATGTCAGCACGTTTCCTTTATCATCGCGCAGTTCAGAGCAAAGGAGATAACATCCCTGAGGAAGCAACGTTTCGGAGAGAGAAAGCCCCACAATCGCCGTTTGCGGTGGACGGCTCCATTGGACAACAACCTTTTCCTGTGCGTCCATCAACCGGAACACGAGGTCCTCAACTTCTTCCATTTCCTTGCGCAAACGCACCTCGACGGGCAGCACGGATTCATCGCGCCACATAACATCGCGTAAAAGCCGCATTTCAAGCAGTGGCGGAATATATACCTCCAGACGTAGATTGTCGAGAAATTGCACCGTTCTCACGATGTCTGGACGGATAGAGCAGTGTAAGTCCATGCTGATACCCCTAACCCCCCTTTGCAAACTGGTGCGGCCCGATGCACTACGGACAAGGATACGGAGGCGGATGGTAGAAGAATCTAAGGCAGCGTCCAAAGGTCGGGCATCCGGGCGAGGGCGTCCCCAGAAGTCCATGAGCGGAGCATGCTGTGGCGTGCCCTTCCCAATCGCGGGGCTGCCTGTCCGTAACCAGAACATGCCACGTCCCGCATCCACGAACATCGGGTCGCCCGTGATGCCATGCGGTCCCTGACGCTTGGCGATGACTGAGTTTTTGATGGACGAATACAGGTGCAATCCGTAGCCGGCGTTGTGGCGAACGATGTTTGCTCGAATGGTCAACCCGTCACCTGATACATAGATGCCGTGATGGAACTGGACATGGGAACCATCGGTTCATTTCTCTGACTTCCTCTATGCTTTACCGGTACTCTCAAATGAAAATTTTTTAATTTCAAATTATTTCTCCTTGCAATTTGCAAGGTGTCCATCCTTCTAAGCAAACACCTCTTCAGGTGAGATAGGTTTACAGAGGACTTTTAATCTTTTGAAGGGAAGGACTAACGACTTTTGTGTAAATTTGAGTTGTCTTCAAACTGGTATGTCCCAACAACTGTTGGATGTATCGGATATCTACTCCGCTTTCCAAAAGGTGGGTAGCAAAGCTGTGCCGCAAAGTATGACAGGTGGCATCTTTTTTGATGCCCGATGCTTTCAGCGCCTGTTGAAAAATATGCTGGACAGTCCTTTCAGAAAGCCTACCGCCCCGTTCACTTTCAATAAGAAAATCATCAGGTACCTTGTAGGATATCAACTTTTGCAGAGGAAGTTTCAAACTCTCCGAAAAGATGGTCACTCTATCTTTCTTCCCTTTGGCAGCGCGAATCATCAGTTTCAACTCGTCTATATGGACGTCCTTCACCTTGAGTCGAACCACTTCGCTAACTCTCAATCCGCTCGAATAGAGAAGCTGGATTGCCAGTCGATGCTTCGGATTTTTGATGGTATGGATGATTTTTAAAATTTCATCCCGACTTAAAACAGTAGGGAGCTTTTTTTCTTTTTTCACCCGGCGGTGGAAACAGGGATAATTCCTCTTGTATAGCTGGTTGTAGACAAATTTCAGGGCGCCTCGATAAGTTTTGATAGTATTAGCGGAGAGTCCTGCATCAATAAGTGATTCAAGAAATTTCTCCACCTCCTCATTAGAAATATCACGAGGGGGTTTTCCATAAAATTGATATAATTGCGTAATGCATGATTTGTATAACTTAAAGGTTCTTGGGCTGTAATTCCTGAG
>DTYX01000130.1 GCA_012961655.1 Candidatus Poribacteria bacterium | reverse complement strand
TGGTTTATCTATGTTAACTCAAAAGACGGTGAACTACCAACTGAAAGGTACGGCAACTTTGGCCACGCCATTCAAAAAAATCGACTTGCCATACGAACAACTAGGGAAGATTGTTCTTTCTAAATGAGAGAATTCTCCGCTATATTGACGTAGAAGAACGGCTTCGCAGTATTGATGTGGAAGATATAATTCGAACTTAAAAAACTTCACAAACTCTTAACGGAAAAAGCTGTTGAAGATATAAAGGGACAAAGATGATTATTGATTCAATAGAAGTTTACTACGTAAAGCATCCTCTAATTTCGCCTTGGCGGACAGCCTATGGAGAGGATGCGGATATCTACTCCGTCATGGTACGTATGGATTCTGGAAGCTATAGTGGTTGGTCGGAGTCCACGCCATTTTATGCGCCGACATACTCTCCAGAGTTCGCTGCGGGAGTTTATTGGCTGGTCAAAGAGATATTCGCGCCGATGCTGGTGAGCAAAGAGATTTCCTCTGCGTCGGAATTATTGGAGCATCTCAAGATGTTTAAGGGAAATCCGTTTGCCAAGGCGGCGGTCGAGATTGCTTGGTGGACTCTGGAAGCTAAGATTCAAGGCAGACCGTTGCATCAGCTTATAGGCGGAAAGCGGGATGAAGTAGAGGTAGGAGCGGACTTTGGCGTCGCCGACAGCATGGATGAATTACTGGGGCAGATTCAAGGAGCGATAGATGCGGGCTTCAAGCGTGTGAAATTGAAATTCCGTCCCGGATGGGATATCGATATGCTCAGAGAAGTACGGAGGCATTTTCCCGATTTCACCTTCCATATCGATTGCAATTCCGGATATGATTTGAGCGATTTACCTCTTTTCAAGGAGGTAGACAAGTTTCACCTCGCGATGATTGAACAGCCGCTATTCCATACAGATTTGCACGACCATGCGAAATTACAGGCACAGATTGAAACTCCGATATGCCTTGACGAGAGCTGTAATTCAGTACGAGCGGCGCGGATAGCGCTCGAAATCGGAGCGTGCCGCTATATGAACATAAAGCCCGGTAGGGTTGGCGGCTTGCAAAACGCCATTGAAATTCACAATTTGTGCAAGGATGCGGGCATCCCGTGTTGGGTAGGCGGAATGTTGGAAAGTTCCGTAGGGGCGGGAATATGTTTGGAGTTGGCAACTCTGGACAACTTTGTCTATCCAAACGATATCTTTCCATCTGACAGATTTTATCGAGAGGAGATTTCCGAACAAAAATTGGAACTTTCTGGTCCGGGGCTAATTAAGGCTTCGAATGTTCCTGGTATTCCATATGAACCAATTCCAGAAAGATTGGAAGAGAGAACTATAAGATAGGCTGTCGAACCGGCGGGCAAATTAGTTACTCAACGGGGAAGTATCAGGAAGGGATATTAGCTTTTCGTCGCAACCTTTTTTGACAAAAGCAGATGACAACGAATTACTTGTTGGAGGAGATTTGATGAAAAAAACAAGCACCGAAAAAGACACCATAACGCGCAGAGAATTTTTGCGCGATATTTCATCGGTAGGTTTAGGATTCGCGCTTGCGCCTACCCTTTTAAACTTCCACGTAGAGCGCGCGCACGCACTAGCTCCAAATTTAAATGTGGGGGGAAATGTCGGCAAGGTTGTAGTTGCCACAAGCGAACATTTGACGAGCGGTTTATCTGTCAAGGGGGATATCGCAAATCAGCTTTTAAACACCGCCATTCAAAAGCTCACAGTCAAAAGCACTCCAGAAGCAGCTTGGAAGAGTATATTCCCTGTGTTAACAAAAGACGACATCATCGGCATCAAAATCAACACGCTTTTCTATTTGTCAACTCACATAGAGGTTGTTGATGCCATTGTACAAAATCTTGTAGCCATCGGCGTACCTGAAAACAACATCATAATCTGGGATAAATCAGACGGTGACTTAATCAGTTCTGGCTATCAAATCAACAGAGGAGATACCGGTGTGAGATGTTTTGGCACCAATGCCGACTACGATAACAAGATTTATAAGATAGGCGGCCAATCGAAACGTCTTAGTAAAATATTGACGCAGACATGCACTCATTTGATTAACGTCCCTGTGCTAAAAGACCACAGCATTTCGGGCGTCACTCTGAGCATGAAAAACCATTACGGCTCAGTGAATAACCCAGGTTCCCTGCACGGCAACAATTGCGACCCATACATAGCCGACTTAAATAACACAGCCCCAATTAAGGAAAAAACGAGATTGATAGTGTTAGACGCGTCGGTTGGCATTTACAACGGTGGGCCTGGTGGGGCGCCACAATTTCACTACAACAGCCTTATTTTGGGACAGGACCCAGTCGCACTGGACTATCACTGTTTGCAAATTATCGACGAAGAACGTAAGAAACATGGACTCCAACCGGTCGCTAATGTCGGACGCCCCGCTAAATACATTCAGGCCGCGGCGAAGCTCGGACTTGGCACAATGGACCCGGCTGAAATGCAGGTAATCCAATTAAATGTGCAAAACGTGGGCGCCAAAGGTAAAAAACCGACTATCTGGGGTAAAATAAAAATGGAGGCGAATGAACGATGAGTTGGAAGTTTGACAAACAAATCTTATACATGGCAATAGCTATTATCGCCACCAGTTTCTTCATCTCCTGCGGGGAGGAGAATGGCGATATAGACGGAATTGGCAGCGAAGAGAAAGCGAAAGATATAACTCCAATCGAGTTGTTGCCGCGTGATAACGACATAAGCGGTTGGATGCGCGACGGAACCTTTTCTGAGGCGACGAACTATGCCTCCCTTTATGACTTGATAGACGGCGCGGCTCAAAGGTTTATCGACAACGGATTCGTCTCAGCAGTTTTCCAAAACTACAGGGATGCCTCAGGACTTCAGCTTGAGCTTCGGATTTACGATATGGACTCAGATGAAAACGCCCGAAGAGTCTACGACGAACTTGCGCCAGCTTCCATCATCCCCTGGATTGACATCGTAGATGCAGGCAGGATAGACAATTCGGCGTTAGCCGCCTATTCGGTTGAGTTTCAGTATGAGCACATCTTCGTCCAGGACATCATCCACGAGAAATCCGACCGTTCTCTTGAGATAGCCAAGATGTTCGCATCACACGTGATAGATTTGATGAAGCTTGGGAGGTGAAATGACATGTTATCCACAACAGAGATTTTCAACAGGCTGAACAAGCATTTTAATGAGGAAGCAGCGCGGGCGATAGTGTTTGCAATTACTGACGCATACAGCAGCCTGGCTGAGAAACTAACGGATTTTGAGAGACTGGCTACGAAGGATGAAGTCAATGAGCTTAGAGATGCAATAAAACAGCTCACTGAAGCACAGAGTAAAACAGAGGAAAGGCTCAACCA
>DTYX01000129.1 GCA_012961655.1 Candidatus Poribacteria bacterium | reverse complement strand
TGGAATATCTGAACGATGATATTCGGAAAGCGCGTGAATTTCTCGCCATTGCAGAATGGTGCTTCGACAACGGACATTATAATTCCTGCGCAAACCGTGCATATTATTCAATGTTTCGGGCGGCGTTCGCCGCGCTGAGGAAATTAGTTAGTCCGAAAATGTTGCCTGCGAAAAGTAGCCATAAAGGACTTATCTCCATATTTACAAGAGAGCTTATCAACCGTCGTAAAGTATTTCCAAGAATATTCAGTAATTACTTGAAATATGCCGCTGACATTCGGGGACAAGGCGATTATCGAGATGATGATGTAACAGAACGCAAAGCGCGCAGAAGTTTAAAACATGCTAAAGAATTTTTGACAAAGGTTGAGGAGGTTTTTTAAAATGGACAAAGTTGAATCCTATTTGACAGAATTATCGACCAAAATAAAAGCGCGATATCCAGAGTCCATCATCCAAAGTTCTTTCAGTCAAAATGGAGAGCTTGGCGATGTTGTGATGGATATTTACTTGCCAGAGGAAGTCGATGAAGAGTTCGCAACAGCAGTAACGGACCGCACCTTGGATATTCTTCTTGAAGATGATTTGCTGATTGCTACCCTCTGGAATGATTCTGGTCGAACATGGAAAAGGCTAATGCGTAAAACGTAAAACGTGATTCGTGATGAATTTGTGTATCGTCTTGTTGTTTTTTCTATTTCGCCAGTTTCTCTCAATTCTCTTTAAACATGTAGGCTGGTGTCCGTGAGTACAAATGATAACAGTCAGCGCTTGCTGGCGTCATCATCGACGATGAGAATCTTAGATTGAGACATGATTTTCACCATCTTGAATTTATACGTTTCGCTTTTTTCTTTACACTTTTTGCTCATTCCTTCAAATGTTCGTCAAACCATGATAAAACCCGATTCCAGTAATCTACAGCGTTTTCTCCCTGGTCGAAAGAATGTGCCTCATTGGGGTAACGCACAAGCACGGCGCGTTTACTTAGCCTCCGCAAGCCCGAAAACATCTCACGAGCCTGCCGGTCATCCACCTCATCCCCAGTCCCACAAATGAGTAGAAGGGGAGTTTCCACTTTATCCAGAAAGAATATCGGGGAATTCTCGATGTAGCGTTCCGGCGCTTCCCATAAAGAACATCCCAAATTCACCTGTCCGCTTTCGACAAAACCGACGAAGGGATTGTCGCCTTCTGAGTTCATGGAGCCATAAAAGCTCACCAGGTCGCACATTCCAAAGACGCTCACAGCGGCTCGGAAGCGTTTTGTCTGTGTAATAAGGATATTGACACAATATCCGCCATAGCTATGGCCTACAAGTCCGAGACGTTCTGGGGCAACAATGCCTTGCTTAATAACTTCATCAATTGCGGGTAAAACCAGCCCAAGAAGTTGTTTCGCCGGTCCGCCTTCTTTTTGAGGCATGTCTGGGATAAGCACAGCATAGCCAGCGGATGCAAAAATCTGGAGGTTATCGACAGGCCACCAGCGTACTCCGAAACAGTTCACATAGTCGATGAACGGCTCGCCGGGGTAAATCCAAGTGATGAGAGGATACCGTTTTTCGGGTTGATAATTGGCTGGCAATAACAAGATAGCCTGCAGTGTCCTTCCATCTTCGGATTTATAGGAAATTAAACGAACCTCTCCTAAGCGAAACTCCTGCAAGTCTGGATTAAGAGCGGTAATCCTCCGGCAATCCTCCGAAGCGGCGTCATATCCCCAAAGGTCAACTGGGTGAGAAGAATCCTCCGCACGATAAACTAACAGATTGTCCGCCGCGCTCACGTTGGGAAAAGTCTCCCAGCCGTGCCACTTCGCCTCTTCAAATAGACATCTCGTTTCGCCCGTATCCCAATCAATGCAATAGAAACCGTGTGCTTTTGTTTCCTGATTTATCGTCCGAACAACCAGCGACGTGTCATTGAGCGTCCAAATCGTCCGATTATCATAGGCGTGAACTATGCCACGAACGAGGCGCGGTAAATCCCCCCTAACCCCCCTTTGATAAAGGGGGGAACCCTCCGTGAGTGAACGCACGCGCTTGCTATCAGGCGAAATCGCCCAGGCTTGATTGTCGGCGATACCGAAAATATATCGCCCATCCGCGCTCCATAGCGGCGGTTCTTCCCAGTCAAACCTGCCGGTGGAACATCCTTCTGTGAGGTTCTGCGCTGTTCCACCTTCCCTGGACACTACCCAGATGTGCCCATTTATAATGCAGGCGATTCGTTTGCTGTCTGGCGCCCAACTGAAGGGAACTGTATGGCTCAGGGGCAAAGAAAGCACAACTTGTATCGGTTCGCCTCCATCTATCGGAAGCAGACACAAATCGCGGCGAACTTTTCCCACTTTGGCGGATTCTTCTGACGTTAAGAGCATGACAGCTAAGGAACATCCATCTGGCGACATCGCCATCCTCTCCGCCCGCAAATCCGCGACGAGCACACTCACCCGTCCCGTTTCCAGTTCCACCAAACCGATATCCGCAAGACAACCCTCAGCCCACCAGATGGGAGCCAGAATTCCTGTAAGGGGTTTTGGCGCATCCTCCAGTCCACACTCCCAAACTGTGATGGAAGGGGGTTTCTCCTCATGTTGATTTTGCTTTGTAGACGATTCGTCTTTTGGGCGCAGTTTAAAGGCGATTCGCTTGCCATCCGGCGTCCATTGAGGCGTATCGGCAGGCAAAAAACCTCGCGTCGCCTCTTTGCAAGCCAAACTTGTTTCCCCGGTTTGCCGATTCCATATCCACAATTGTGCAATGCCGTTTTTATCCGAATAAAAAGTCAATTGGCTCCCATCGGGTGACCAAACTGGCGCCCAACTTGTACCCCAACCCGAAGTCAGGTTTTTGGTCTTTCCCGTTCGG
>DTYX01000128.1 GCA_012961655.1 Candidatus Poribacteria bacterium | reverse complement strand
TTACTAAATGAATATATTACTGAAGCGCGCTATCCGGGTGACCTACCTTTTGAAAGTATCGGTGAAGACGATACTAAAGAAGCCATTGAAGCTGCGGATAAAATTGAAGGATTTGTGTTGGATAAAATAGATATTCCGTTTGAGAATGCAAAAAATAGTTTAGAAGACAGGGAACGGAGATAAAAGTAGTAAGGACGGGCAACGGCAGATAACAGCGTGTTTGCTTGCGGTTTGCCCCGCTTACCTGAATAGCTAGAATGCCACTTTTATGTATATAACATGAGGTATGAGTCGCGATGACGGCAATGAATTACAGGTCAACCGGAACAGGAAGAGCGGATAAACAATGAGCAAGATGGGGAAGGTGGTTTCTTATCTGTGTGAAACGTACCCTATATGATAATGTCAGTAAGAACTACGATATCAGCCGTAGAGCCGGAAAGAAAACCGTGGAGTTGTTGGTGGAGCTACTTAGTCCAATTTCGGATGTGAGTATTTTAGATGTCGGATGCGGGACCGGAAATTTTCTGCTTGAATTGAACGGTTTGTCAAAACTATTGGTGGGGCTTGATATTTCAGCAGGTATGCTGGCACAAGCGAAGTCTAAAATCAGTAGGGCTACGTTAATCCGTGGAAGTGTCCTCTTTATGCCTTTCTGCGAGGCGGCTTTTGATGCTGCATACTGCGTCCAAGTCCTTCACCACATTTCGGATAAAAGTAGATTTATGTCAGAGGTATATCGCATCCTTATCCACACCTGTCCATTTGAGGTTGTCTTCAGAAACAGAAAAGAACCTGAGTCGTTTTTGGACAAAAGATATCGAGATGGTTGGTCCGTTTTCTCTTTAATGAATCCACAGGAAATTGAAGAGGGCTGTAAGAGAATTAAAGATGATTTACAATCGGGTAAAGCAGCGAATATTGTCACAAAATTTAATCGAACTGCAGAACAGATGGGCGGCCGTGTATCTTTTATAAGAAGCGTAAAGTCATAAAACAAAAGTAGGAGATTCATTTGCAGCGTCAGTTTCTTTCTTCTTCAAAAGCATTCATTTTGCGGGGAAAGCCGTTTGCGCTAATTGCATTAGTCGCAGCCTTGTATCTCCTAACCCTCAACCCGAATTGGAAGCCCACGTGGGATAGCGCGACGTATATCACTCTGGGAAAATCGTTAATCACTGGACACGGCTACAAATATATGGGCTATTCGCATATCAAGTACCCGCCTGTTTTTCCCTTGCTGCTGTCGCCTATCATCGGAATATTCGGCTACAATTATCTGCTTATGCGATTGATGATTGTAACCATGGGTATCTGCTCAATCGGGATGGCGTATTTAATCTGTCGGCGCTTGCTCGATTCAGACTCAGAAAGCTACAAAACTTATTCTGAAAAACGTAATCAAAGCATTTTGACAAGAGTTATGGCGGTTTCGGTCATGCTGCTCTCGGCTGTCTCATATCCTCTCCTATTTGAGGCGACCAGGATCCTCTCCGATATCCCCTATATATTTTTCTCCTTCCTCGCATTGATTTTCATCGACAAATATAGCAGACCTGCCCTCGAGCGAAGCGAAGGGACGGAAACATATCTGAACAAGACAGCCTACCTGACGATTGTTTTCATCCTGTTGTCCTACTTTACAAGGCTCGTAGGTGTATCGCTCATAGCCGCTGCTGTTTCCCATCTATTCTGGAGAACGAGACGGGAATCTAAATTAATGCCCTCGGTAAGTCAGTCACTTAATGCAACAAAAAAAGCCGTTTTCATCGGGTTGATTTTTATCGCGTTCACTTCGGCGTGGATGGTTCGGAATCAATTGCTCAAGAATCGGTTGCCGTCAGAACTGAGGGAGGCGATGAGCTACGAACGTGAGTTAATTTTGGTCGAACCAGGCGCTTCATATCCCAAAGTGGCGGCCTTGAAAGACCTGGTATCTCGCGTAGAGAGCAACCTGGATTATTACGAAGGTTTGATGACCAACATTATCTCTGGAAAAAGCATAAAATCAAGAGCTGGCATCATAATCATCTCGTTCATACTGCTCTGTGGCTTCCTCGCCCGCGCTATTCCCAATCCAACTCTCATCGAATTTTACACCTTTTTCTACGTATGGATTTATCTGCTATGGCCGTCCCGACAAGGCGAACGATTTCTCGTGCCCATCATTCCGTTTCTCTTCCTTTATTTTCTAAACTTCCCAAAACTGATTGTTGACCTGCTAGGGTGCGTGTTGAAAGACTTTGCAAACGTTGAGAGAAAGATTTCGATTATCAGTTCGTCAGTTGTTGCCATCGTCGCATGCGGATTTTTCTTCCTCAATCTATCTCCCGCCATCAATGTAATTGCAAGCGAACACAGAACGCCGTACTATCAAGGTGGGACAGCGGATTATATAAATGCAATACTATGGGTGAAGGAAAACACCCCTCCGGACAGCGTGATTACCACTGATAGAGCGCCGTGGGCGCATCTTCTCTCGGGCAGAAAAGCGTTCACCTTTCCTTGGGTTCCAGATACGCAAGAGGTCATCGATTCCATTCATAAAAACGGTGTCACCCACGTTATCGCCGTTCCGCGAGGATATTCAGAAGCATATCTTTTGCCCACAATCGCAGTCTATCCCGATAAATTTACCGAAATACATCGGGTGGGAGACAGCATCATTTACCAATTCAATCCGCCCCGATAAAAAATGAAAATTGTAAAGGTTGCACAATATTTAGGTTTTTACATCCTGCTATGCCTATTCATAGCCTTGTACGCCAATGCTTTTGAATTACCGTTATACATAGAAATTCACAACGCAGATGACATCTACCAACTGCTCGAAGATGAACTCATCAGCGAGGATGATGCGGAATTGTTGCTGGAATTAATCGAGAGCCCCATCGAATTGAACAAGGCGGATGTGGACGAACTGCTCCTGTTGCCTTCAATCACATATTCAGACGCAGAGGCTATTGTGAATCAACGGAAGCAATTGGGGGGTTTTAAGCGTTGGAATGATTTATTGCGCGTGCAGGGATTTGGCCGCGCTAAACTGCGGCAATTAGAGTCTTTTGCGTATATCCGCCCGCCTTTGGACCGATTCGATGGCAAATATGAATTAAGTTTATCGGAAGTGGGAAATGATGGCAAGTCTTACTATTCGAGGATGTTGGTCAGAGCGGATTACAATGAGCGGTTTCTCTTCGGATTATCCAGCAGACGAGAGGATGATGAGACATACCGCTGGGATAGCGGAATTGTGGTTGACCAACCGGGTTGGCGAGCGGATAAATTTTATGCTCTATGGCGCGGCAAAGGATTGGTAAATCAGGTTCTCCTTGGGAATTATTCCGCGGGCTTCGGCGCTGGACTGGTCTTCAACGACGCTCACAGGTTTACGCCCAAAGGTATCTATGCTGATGATACCATCTCACTCAATCGCCAACGCGGCGTCGCTTTAGAATTATCATGGGAACCGATTCAACAGACGATATTTCTCTCAGATTTGAATTATCCAGTCGTCCTGGCGCCCAAAACGACTGGATTGAAACGGCAGCGTAGAATCAGAGATGTATACGCGGAAAAATTGCTGGGGACGGATATTTCATTTCAATTACCGCATGATTCAAATTTGGGATTTACATGGTATCGTAGTTTTATCGATAAAAATCTAAATGTAAAGTTTGCCAATCTGCCAAATAGAGAACAATGGAGCGCTTATGGGCTCCATTTTCGCACATCAGCTAACGGATTTTATCTTCGCGGAGAAGCGTCTCAGACAATTAACGCCGGCCGCGCCTTTTATCTGGAATTGTCTAAGAAATTACAATCCGCTACTTTTTTAGCGTCCTTCCGCCGATATGATATCGATTTCGACAACCCTCACAGTCACGGCTTTGCAGATTCCGACGATTCCCGTTATGGCAATGTCGATGGAGATATCGATGAAATCGGAGTATATATTCGCGTGCAATACAGACCGAATCGAAAATTTAGCCTCAGAACATACTACGACCAATGGCGACATCCGTCAACACACATCATGGATAACGAGACTTACGCAGAATTCGAATACAATTTTTCCAAGATAATCCATTTGGCTATCTCCGGCAAATGGAACGACGATGACCTCTCAGCGCGCGGAGATGAACGCTTTGGCGCACTATTATGGACTCGCCTGAATATATACAAGAATTTACGCATTACAACTGTCTATCGCTTTTTTCACATCCAACGCACTGATATATATTACGACGATTACGCTTATTTGAAACTGGAGTGGTATATCCGAAAATGGCTGGAGTTGGAAACCAGGTGGAAGATAAGCGACACGAAATTTACAGACGGAGATACTTTTCCTAAGGAGGGTTATCTCCAATTGCAAATATGGAAGAGACACGGCTTAGGCAGTGGTAATCCCGATACTCGGGGCGTTATTTCTTGTAGAATTAGATACACCCGGATACACTATGGCAGCGCCAGCCGGGTTAGTCCAAATCCGAAAAATTATCTCTTTTTGAGGTTGGAATATAGATGGTGAAGAGTGAAATGACAGCGAATCTCCGCACTACAGATGTAAAACGTGATTTTTTCTTTTCACGCATTACGCATTACGCATT
>DTYX01000127.1 GCA_012961655.1 Candidatus Poribacteria bacterium | reverse complement strand
TTTGAGTATATCAAACCGAGATTGGTGTATGCTTTGGCGAACGTGGGGTCGATATTAATAGCTTTTTTGAGTTCAGAAATCGCATCGCCAAATAGTCCCTTGATTTGATAAACTGAACCTAAAGCGGCATGCGCTTCGGCAAAATTTGGCTCAAGCAAGATGGCTTGCTTGTATTGTTCCGCTGCGGCATCAAAATCGCCATCCTTGGAGTAGGAGACAGCCACCCAATAATACGCCCAGGCTTCTTCAGATATCGGATATGAAAAATTGACCACTGATAAAGAGAACCGCAAGCAGGCAAAGAGATAAAAGAGAAATGACAGATGCCGGGTTTTCATAAAACACATCCTAACTTTTTCCCACCAAAATTTCCCCTATTGGCAAATGTTTGATAAAACGCGCTTCCGTCTCTGACTTCCATCCTATTACTTCGTATCCAAAACGCCTCAGCGCCTTAATTCTCCTCGGATGTGTCTCGAATCCGATTGCAGTACACCCACGAGCAATCAGATAGTTTTCAGCTTCCTTAAAAAGAAGCAAACCGATACCCCGCCCCCCAATAGGAAGGTATGACACTAACGAGAACTATCGTGCCGATTTCAAGGGGGCCATCGAGTCCGATTGCCATTGCCCAACTCCAGCCCACCGGACTTGAGGAGACTTCGGTCAGAAACAATCCTTCCGGTTCCACTCTAAAGGCTAGTTCCAGTCTTTCCTGATATCCATCGCCCCACCACGTTCCGGCGGGCCAATTTGAGAACTGAATGTCTGCAAGGAAAGCCTTATCGGATGGTGTTACCGAACGTATCTTGACCTCAAGAACTTCCATACACTCCTTCGCTAAGGAAAACCCCTTTGGTAACTTACCCACTTCTTTTTCTACTTTATCAGGTACTCTCACTTGATAGGGCATTTTCCAACTCCTCCAATGTAGCCCATCTGCCTTCTGAAATATCTTTTTCGCTTTCCTGAATATCCTTTAATGTTTCTTGATCCGCAAGTATCTCTAAGGTTTCCATGATGCTTTCGTACTCTGCGGCGCTCATAAGCACGACATAAGGCTTGCCTCTTTTGGTAAGAATGGTATTTTCGCCTGTATCTGCAACGTTTCGCGCGACTTGGAGCAAATGTCTTTTAGCATCGGTAATGGAAATTGCTTCCACGTCATTCACCTCCAGTAAGATTATACCACAATAAGGGTCAGATGATAATGTTTACATCGCTTCATGTTCAGTAAGTATCCTTTGCACAGCGGAAACCCCGCAAAAGCGAACCTGGGTTGCTTCCCCATCGGCTTGCGCAGCGTGCAAAATCGTAATTTTCCGCCCATCCACCGCCGCGCAGGACGTGATATTCGCCAGTTGGCGGTCCTGTGGGATTTCGTCTTGGACTAATCTGATAATAATGCGGGTCATACCAATCAGCAACCCATTCCCAGATATTGCCCGCCATATCGTGGACGCCGTAGGGGCTTATCCCTTGAGGATATTGTCCTACGGGCGCCGTTTGGGCATATCCATCGATTGCGCCGGTACCGTCGTTCGCGTTCAATTTGCTGGCGTCCCACTCATCGCCCCACGGCCAAATTCTGGCGTCCGTCCCGCGCGCCGCTTTTTCCCATTCCGCTTCCGTCGGCAGGCGTTTTCCAGCCCATCGCGCATAAGCGGCGGCGTCCTCCCAATTTAGAACGACTGCGGGAAGTTCGGGCAAGTTGTACGGCGCTCTGTTCAGGTAAGACTTCGCCGGATATCCAGTCTCGGCGATAAATTTCTGATACAGTTTATTTGTCACTTCAAATTTATCGATATAAAACGCGTCGAGATAAACCAGATGTTGGGGACGCTCATTGACAAATCGACCCTCCGCCCTTAATGGAAAAAGAATGCGATAAAGTTCCATTTCCGCATCAGAAGTTCCCATCAAAAAGTCCCCCGCTGGCACTAACCGCATCGGAGCATCGTCTTTCGGTGTGATGATTTCATCAATCAGGACAATTTCATTTTGTTCTTCCACACACCCTCCAACCCAAATGACGATTGAAGCAATAATTATCAACATGATATTCGTCAATCGACACAACACAATCATTGATTTAATTGAGACTGTTGCATAAATCATTTTGGGCTCTTGGACAAATCAGTATCTACACCAATAAACACGTTTTATGCTGTGTTCTCTGTATCTTTGTGCTTTTGAGAAAAGTTTAGCAACACCCTCATTGCTTCCTCTCCAAAATCGAGGTGTATTGTTCCTTAATCGTTTCCACAAAAAGTTCATTCGCTCGAATGTCCGTTTGAATCTCTTCAATATTATCATAGTAGTAGCTGAGAGCATCATGCACTTGCGCTAAAGTTAAATGTGGATGCGCTTGAATGATTTCATCCGAAGTTTTACCCATTTGGTCATATTCAATGGCAATCTGCGCCACCTTGATACGCGTTCCTGCGATAATCGGCTTCCCGCCACATACGCCTTCTTTTTTAGTGATATAAGGATGATTGATTTTTTTCAAAGCTGCGGCTTCGCTCATAAGTTTCTTTACCTGGTTCTTTTTTCATTGATGATTTAATCCAGCCCCAACTGGTAGCCAATTTATTTTTTTGACTGACAGCCAGTTTCTCCTCCACAAATGTAAGTTCCGCATAGACGCTGGGGTCCGTCCATGAGCGGTCAGCGACATCCTTGTCGCTCCAGATTAATTTATGGTCGCGCGCGCCGCCATCGTCATCGTCGTTGAAATGCGTATTAAATCCAATCACAAGCCCGTCTTTCGGCTTAATGTCCCAACCTGCGTTTTTAAGAGGGACAGCCGCTTCGACCGCCCAACCGTCGCTTGTTGTGACTACGGCGGCGATTGTGCCTGTTGTAGGTCCCTGAGTAATTCCCACGCATCCTCCGAGTTTCGGTTTATTGATATCTCCGCCTATATTGTCAGCCCCTATCGTAATCTGCGCGTCATTTTTATCATACGAGCCCGCCTGCTCGTGTCCAGCGTCGATATAAATTTCCACCGAATCATCCTTCCATACATCGCAGCCGACATCTCCATCTTTCTGAATCTTATCATCCTTAACTTTAAAGGCGACATAAAGCCACTTATCGTCAGCGACTACCGCAAAAGAATAGGAAGCGTCTTTGTCACTTGGCGCTGGAGCGGTGCCTTTGTCATGGGGTACTTCATGCCAGGGGGCAAATTGCCACGACAAGTCTTTCAGGTTGCCATCGACTTTGACGCTATTCGGAAAAGCGCAGTTATAATTGACTCCGACCTCTCCAGGGTCAATCGCCCATCCTACAATCGTCGGACAAGCAAATACAACACAGAGTATTGTAAGTAACACAACTCTTTTCATCGAAAAAACCTCCTTATCTTAAGAATTAGACATTAAGAAATTGAAATGAGGGACTTACAGGAATAAAAAAGGCAGAGATTTTATCCCCGCCCTTATTCTAAGGTCGATGTATTTCAACTATTTTACACGTAAGAAATTACGATTGGTTTTTCAGTTTTCCCCATGATGTTGCGATTTTTCCATTTGCTTCAACTGCTGTTTCGACTATCTTTGGTATTCCTTTCAAGGAGATGTAATCAATCTCCGCTTCGACTCCCTCGCTGACGCCTGGGTCAATCCGGAAACCAGTGACCGTGCGCTCTTGCCAGCCACCGCGCTCCATAACAAACTCTAGGGCGATAAAATCACCGCTAGCTTGCACTTCAAAATTCTGCCGCTGGGTTTCAGCCCAGCCGGTCTCCTCCTCCGTCACATAATACACTTGCCAAGTGTCGGTTTTGTTGACCTTTACACTTAAATAGATAGTGGAGAAATCTTTGCCGCTGAAGGGCTCCCAATCGCGCGTATTCCAATCTCCGCCTGGGAAAAAATAGGGGTCGCCGCCCAGCGAAACAGTCTTGAGTACGCCATCTTCAACGCTCAAATTGACTTGATTAAGAGCGCTCCATCCCTCAATTTCCGCCGCGTCATCAAATGTCCATTCCGGCGGCTCGGCGATAGCTACTCCAAAGTAGCATAATGTCACAGTCATTATGCAGATGCAGGTCAAGATAAATTTCATTTCATCCTCCTTTTTGAGCTTACTAAGTTAATAATTATTATTCTTCAAGTTCCCCCACGTCACAGCAATATTTCCCTCTGGTTGTACCGATTCTACTGGGTTCGGGGGGCCTGTAAAAGAGATATAATCTATCTCTGCTTCGACTCCCTGAGCGGTGCCTGGGTCAATGCGAAAACGAATGCCATCCCTTTTATCCCAACCACCTCGGGTAATTTCAACTTCGATATCTTCGAAATCATCAACCGATTTCACTTCATAATTTTGCCGTTGATTTTCATTCCATGCCGGTTCTTGCTTACTGTAATAATATACTTGCCAGGTATTGGGAAGATTAACCCGTATTCCCATATACAGAATATTATATTTCGTTCCGTCAATCGGCTCATAGTTGGCGGTATTCCAATCGCCGCCGGGGAACATATATGGGTCGCCGCCTAAAGATTTAGTTTTAAGAACCATACGCTTTTCACCCTTATTGTCTTTCACTTCCTCAATCTCTAACGGCGCCAGTTGATTCAAAGCGCCCCAACTTTTGAGCTCCTTCTCCGCGTCTTTATCGTCAAAAGTCCACATCGGCGGTTCAGCACCAATAGCGGATAACACACAAAACCAGACGCTGACTGCCAGAATGCAACTCATTGAAGGCGACAGAAATCTCATCAAATATACCTCCGAAATTTACAAATTCTGCGCAAGATAAATTTATACTTATTTTATCACTACATCGTTCCAGTGTCAAGGTTTTTTTGTAACGCAAGTTTGAAACTTGCGCTACATCTTGTTAGCAATCCGCTTGGGTTACATCTTAATTTCTTCTCATGGGGAATTTCTGT
>DTYX01000126.1 GCA_012961655.1 Candidatus Poribacteria bacterium | reverse complement strand
CAATTTTAAGCTGGATTCCTTCTCCGATTCTGACCTGACGTCTTCGTAGTACTTGTTGACTACGTGGATGCCGTATGCGCTGCCCAAGAGAATCATAACCTCCTACATCCTCAAGCGCCTGCTTTCGATAGGCGATATTATTGCCTATACAACTTATAGGTTTTCCCCAGCCTAAGCATCCAATAGCAAAGTTCATGAGATATATTAAATCAAGGGATTGTAATTTCGCGAAAAGAGGGGCTTTTTTACCTTTTTCAAAATTAACAACAATTCCTGCCACAAAACCTGTGCTTCGCAGTTCGTTACTTCGTAACTCACTCAACTCATCAAAACTGTCCACCATCCTGCTAATCCATGATGGTGGGGCGATGCAGTCAGCGTCAGTATTCAAAATAATATCTCCTTTGCAAACTGCAAGCCCCTGTTTTACAGCGTTCTGCTTTCCTACCATTCCCGCTGGAAGAGTTACGATGTTGACTAAGACAACTGACAACGGAGGCTCATCATTACCCTCCGAGCTGTTTTGTGCTTGTTCTTGAGACGTAGAGAGCCAATCAGCGTGCGATGCGTTCCACGACGCCTTCCACCAGCTCATTTGAAAGTTTTTGATAATTTCATAAGTGTTATCGGTTGACCTATCATTTACGACAACGATTTCATATTTGTCCATAGGATAGTCTTGCTTCGCTAAGGAGGCTTAACCCGCAAAGTTCCAATGAATATGGTAATGATTATCGCGATATGATAAAATGTCAAAGCAATTACAATTAGAGATAACCAGTGAATCATTTTCCATTCTGCGTGCGTCGATTAAGTCAGTGGTATCATTCATCCTTTTGAAAAGGAGTTAGTGGTAGAGCGGTACACTACTCACCCGACGGCAGATGCCGTCGGGCTATCACCACAAAAGAACACACAAGTACATCACCGCGCCGGTGCAAAGCGGCATTGTCAGGTTATCATCTGGCGGAATTTTAAGCAACTCTGAGAAAGCCGCTGCTAACGCGCCGACAAAAATGATATAAAATTTTAGCTCGACCACAGTGAAATGCAAGATTACTCCAGTTAAAAGAGATGCAAGCCAACAAGCACCGGTCCCTTGTAGGCTTTTTTGAAACAACTTTGTCTTGCCAAAAAAGGCGCCTGCAATCACTCCTGCCACATCCCCTACGGCTAAAAAAACAAGCGAGGTTATTGCGATGTTCTTTGAAAAAAGGAGGACGGTCAGAAAACTACCGAGCGCAAAATAGGTCTGTCCCGTGACATGACGTTCCTCGTAAGGTTTGAGCAAAAGAGAAAAACGCTCTATCAGCCAGCGGTTTAACGGATAAAACCGTAACCGGATGTATTCAATCAGAATGCAGAGGGCTGTTGCTATCCCAAGCCCAAACAGCATCGTCTTTTTTGAGACAAAGTAGCACAAAAACGCCAAGAAGAGACCGGCTAAAAGATGATATAGATTTCTCCATGGTCTTACCAGACGTCCAGTTCCTCCTTCAAAGTATTTGGAAGTGAAAGGAATATAAGGTGTTCATTTCCCTCTTTTTTCATCGAAATTGGGTGCTCCTGGTGAAATATTTTTATCGGGTCATTTTCTCCGTAAATCTCCTGCGCCATGCGTTCCAGAAATTTAAGCCCCACCACTTCCTGCTCGAACCATTTAGCATGAAAAATGGGGAGCGGAGAAAAACGCTCATCAATCTCAGAAAGATGCTTCGTTTGAATCTCCCTCCATTTTGCAAAGTAGTCTTTGGCGGCAGCTTCCGGCATCACCCTATTGACGATGACGCAATCGACTATAAAGCCGAAAAGGGAGAGGCCCTCACGCTCGTATCTTTTTATATCCATCAGACTGAAAAGTTCATCCACGCCTGGACCGGCTGAAAGTTCCTCCGCTGCGACTCCTTCAAAGCCGTGAGCGCCCAAAAAAGCCTCTATGTATTCCTGCAAAATTCCCCAATACTTTTTAATCCTTTGATATGCAAGTCTTTCCCACTCCGCCTTTGCCTGTAAACAATATAATTCTCATTAAAAACCTCCCAGAAATGAAAAAGCTCGTTGAAAGAAGTTTCTCGCTATTTGCGCAAGCTTCCGTAGAGACATCAGTTCGGCCACGTGCGCGTCCCAATTTAAGGAATTTGCGGGGCTTACTTCGCGCAACGTCGGCGCGTAAGCAAATCCGCTTGCTTCGTTAGAAAACGACTCAGGATTATAGCTTCTTTCGTCAGATTCGTACTTATCTGCGTGCAACGCCCGTAGTGGGGACACCTGCGGGAGCAGTTCTTCACGGGCAGGAGGCAGGGAAAGACAACCCGATAGTTCTTCTGCTCCTTCCTGCGCCACAGGGCATTCAAGGCAATTGCGGTCTGAACAGTACCAACGTTGCTCTCGTTCATTGAAGAATAGCAGTCTTCAGTCTTTAGCTAATCCCCGCCTCAAGCGGTAAAATGGTCCATATCGTTGGATCTCTTCCTGAATGGAATGATTGACTTCTAAGCTCACAAATTCGCTTGCCAGATGGATTGCGTTCTTGATGGCGTTTTTTGATGACCTACCATGGCTGATAATGCAAGCGCCATTGATTCCCAACAGAGGTGCTCCACCGTATTCTGAATAATCGAATTTGCGCTTTATGGTTTCGATTAAGGTTGCCTTTTCACCTTTTTCTAACAGTGAAAAAAGAGCTTCAGCCAGTCCTTCTACAATTTTCATTGATACATTCCCTGTAAAGCCGTCGCATACAACTACGTCAACGTCGCCATTGAATATATCCTTCCCCTCTATATTTCCCACGAAATTGAGATGCGTTCCTTTCAGCATTTTGTATGCTTCTTTAGCGATAGATGTATTCTTTCTCTTCGATGCTGCAACGGGAAACTCTCCCACTTTTACAACTTCGCTGGCATGTACAATTGAAAAGGAAGTGGATGGACGAATTAAGAAGTATCCTCTTTTTCTTGTTATTGCAAAAAAAATAAAGGAATCATTGTGAAAAAAATCAATTAGGATTTTACTTTTTTTGAATGTAAAAACCGGTATCTGATATACAATAAAAAATAACCAAAAAGCAATAAAAGAAGTAAATGAATAAATTCACTTCTTATTTGATCAAAATCGGCACCTTCAACAGATAACATATTAAAAACCTTAAAAAATGGAGTTGAAGGTAATAAATTGGCAATATACTGTATGAATTGAGGCATGGATTCTACCGGCCAGGAATATCCTGAAACTAAAAATAGGGGGTAGGTTGAAAATGCCATAATTTCTGTCCAACCAATTTCTGT
>DTYX01000125.1 GCA_012961655.1 Candidatus Poribacteria bacterium | reverse complement strand
CGGCAATGAATTGCCGAACTTAGAACCAATCACGACTTATTTTACAGCACAAAAAACTTTTTTGACAGAATGCATACTCTGATGATGCTCATAACGAAACAACAAATCATTTCATCTATGAGGAGTTAGTTTTCAGACAGTTTTTACTTAAGGCTCTATGGAGAGAATTTGAATCACAACACCGCCTAGTTTAACTTTAGCGCCAATGGATAACTTATGACTTCCGGTAATCTTTTTCCCATCAACGTAAGTTCCATTACTACTATTCAAATCAATAATGTAAATATCACCTTTGTACACGTCCAATTTTGCATGAATTCGAGAGAGTTTCTCAGTAGAATCAAGCAATCGGATCTGAGCATCGAAACCCCGGCCGATAGTGATTTCGCGAATTGTCACGGCGTATTCTTTTCCCATATCATTATCCGTAAGTTCTTTAAATCTTATAATGAACTCAGGTGGAACATCCCGATGCAGGCATTGAACATCGGAAACTACTATTAGAGAATCACCTAATCGAACCTGTGAACCGATGACAAGTTGAGCTCTTTCTTCAATCAATTGCCCATCCACATAAGTACCGTTACTACTGTCTAAATCGGTGATATAGATATCCCCGTTGTATACTGTTAGTTGAGCATGATTGCGGGAAACTTTACTATCCTCTTCTAATTTGATTGTTGCATCTTTCCCTCTGCCCAGTATGATTTCAGGAATCTCAACGCGGTAGTCTCGACCAATCTCATCACCCTCCACAATCCTCATTCGTAGAAGATAATCTCTCGACTGCTGTTTTTGGAAGATAGGTTCCTCGGCGACACCATATTCATATTCCATCTGCGACAATTGGCTATCGGCGCCCATCGGTTCTATATCATAAGCTGGTTGCAAATTTTCCACGAAAGCAGGCGTTGAAATTTGATTGCCTTTAATTAAATTCATTAAATTCGTTTCAACCCGCCGGCTTACAACGGTGCTTGGTACAATGGATTCCAGCATCATTTCTGATTGCTGGTGGGTAAAATCCACTATCTTTTTTAAAGGGGCCAATTCCTCTTCATATCGCTGGCTATGCAGAAGCTTTCTTTGTCTACGGGAAAGTTTTTCACCTGAAAGCAGTCTTGTATAAGCCTCTAAGATATCAGCTTTCTCCAATTCTTCTTTAGAGTAATTAGCTTTTAATTTCCTTCTAAGTTTCATAAATAATCCCTCAAATCCGATAGGATTAAATTTGTCAGTCAAATAATTTAGCTACTTCTACGAATTTTGGGGTGGCAAAATTAGGTCGCCCAACTTAACCCTTTTCTAGTTAAAATCTTTCTGAGTTCCTTAGAACAACGAAAGATCCAAATCTTCGCGGTGTTCTCCTTACACCCAAGAGTTTTACAAATCTCTGAGATACTTAACCCTTCCAGATGTCGTAATATCCATGCAATCCGGTGATTTGGTTTGCTTACTTCATCAAGCGCTTGGTCAATCAGTTTCCGAGCTTCTTGCATTTCTATCTGTTTATCAGGAGGAAGCAGTGGAGATTCATAATTCATCATAGGCATCTTAGATTCATCCTCTGTACTTAGAAGCATTTCACGAATCCTTTTTCGCTTTCGAATAGCATCAAGGATAGTATTCTTGGCAACTTCGTTTAGCCATGCTTGGAAGCTACCCATCTCTGGGTTCCATTTGTCAATTCGTCGCCAGACCTTCAAAAAAATGTCTTGCCAGACCTCTTCAGCATCTTGATGATTGTGCAATATCCGATATACCTTACTGTAGACCCAATTTTGGTGTTTACGAAACAACAGTTGAAATGCTTCTTCATCGCCAATTTTTATTCGTTCCACCAATTGAGCATCGTCCAGAGTGGATAAATGTTCATATTCGCGCGCCAAAATATGTTTCCTCCTCTGTGCTATTGCTTCCAAGCGAAAAAGGTTCGATATCAGTATCTAATAACGGTAATAAAAAAAATCCGTTTCAGAGAATATGCAATATGGTAAGATTTTAATTGCATTATTGCTAAAGTAATGATTCTGAAAACAAAACAAAGAATAGCATTTTGTAATAAGCTTGTCAAGGTTTTTAAAGAATTTTCAGAGATTCTCAAAGGTGATAGCGGCAT
>DTYX01000124.1 GCA_012961655.1 Candidatus Poribacteria bacterium | reverse complement strand
TCTCTTAGTCCCTTGCTACAACTAGAACCTCATTTTCCTCCACTTTCTGAGAGAACTAGGTTCTGTTGACGAATTATCCCGTCGATTGGGTCGTATTTATACGGAAAAAATTCCGTGTTAAAGTTACTATACTTTCGCAGATTTTTGATAATGTCAGTATTGTGGGCTTCGTGAACCACCAAATCTGCGGCTCTATAGTTTATTATACCATACGAAAAAAGAGATGCAAACCCAAATTTCATCGACTAAAATTTTTCGCTTACCGGACTTCGTTGTCAGTAGGATGTTGCGTTTCGATTTGAACGGTTACTCCCACTCTGTCTTGACCGGCCCGAAATCCCGGATGGCTTTGACTATCTGGGGATAGCTTTGTCTCCACGCGCCTGGTGGAATGTTCTCCGAAATCTGAATCTGAAGCCGTCCTGTGTGTCCGCCTTGCTTCAAAATTTCCATAGCAGTCTCGTAGACCACTTCCGGTTCAGCGAGGTGGATAGACGATGGGAAGTTCACACAGAGCCGCATCTCCGGCCACAGACGCACAGCGTCAGCTACACTAGTGTCGTTGTCCGGAGGTGGCGAAAAGGAATCCAACAGGCGGACCGGCGACTCGGCTATAGCGTTCCAGAGTGGCTTCAAGTCGCCATCCATATGCACCGCAACAAGAATATCTCTGCCGCAATTGGGCAGAATTTCGTCCAGTTCCTGATAGGAGGGCAGGCAGTACTTGCGGAAATTGGGTTCGCCTATCATTGGCGCCGTAATATTGTCGCCAAAATTCACATAAGGCACGGGAAGTTCGGTTACCGCCTCGCAAACAGCACGGAAAATCCCTTTTTGCACTTCGAACATGGCAGCGAAGACTTCCTCCATCAGGTCGGGATAATCGATTATATGGAGCGCCAAATCCTCCAGGCTGACCCACTCGACCCAGAGTTGTTGATAAGGGCTCCGACCGACGGAAGTATGCGGCAGACCGTCGTCGCCGAGTTGCTTGTTGATAGCAATCCATTGGTCCGTATGCTTATGAACGGTGACATCGCGGAAATAGCTGAGTAAGATTTTGTAGTCATCCGGCTCAACGACAAAGTGCTTTGACCTTGACGACGCAATCGCGGCTCTTAGACTCTCCTCTGTGAGCGAGCCTTCAGGGGTATGTAATGTACGGCGTATCCCCCTGCGGCCATCAATTTCAACCTCTTCCCCCTCGAATCGGCAGTTCGGGTGCTCGAAGCGATGCAGTCCGCACCAGACCAGCAAGCCCATATTTTCTCTGCCAATAACTGACCAAACTTCCTCGTTGGGTGCAGCAATACCAGAATACTGCACAAATGGCACTCTATCATGCTCGTGTCCCTGCACAACTGCTAACATTCTTTCTCGCATTGTCATTTCCGACATATTTGACTCCTTATGTAACTTTAAAAAATAAACTATAACTTTTAATGGCACAAAAATGAAACAAGTGCGTAATACGTAATGCGTCAACAGAAAAAATTACGCCTGCCTGTGCGTGCCTGCAGTCAGGCAATCGCTCCAATCAAACATATAGGTCAGCCGCTCACTACTTTTGTTTAGGAGATTCTGATACGCTTGCTGGGCTTCACAAGGTGGAACTTTTGTGGCAAGGCAATCTACCCGAATACGCCCTTCCGCCAGCCACTTTAAGGCGCCGGCTAAGTTTCCATAGATACTATTGGTGCGAAAGTCGGTAGGATATCGCGGTAGCTCCCATTCCCAACCACTACGCATCACAACGTACTTGTAGAATATTGCATGTAGGATAGTGTGAGCGTATATCTCCGTGTAACGTCGCCACGGAGTTGCTATCAGGACAACCTCGCCGCGCTTGCGGATGACGTTGCAGCCGTCGAGTACCGCCTGTTCGTGTCCAGAGCAGTCGACAACTAAACCCACCTGACCAACGATGCTAGGGTCATCCACTGGAACAGCGGGTAACACCCTTTTGAGGCCACATTCGACGGCGATGTTGCGGCGCCGCTCATCAGGTTCACAAGCGATGACCTCATAGCCACAGTTGGCGAAGTTCTGAGCGGCAAGATTACCGACTACTCCCAGCCCCGTCACTAATACTTTCTCAGGTGGCCGCGCAATAGTTGTGGTCAGGGTGCTCATAGTAACTCCCATCATACGAGCGAAGATAGCAGTCTCCGGTTTTAGTCCTTCGGGTAATGGCAGGGCATTGCTACGTCCTGTACGTTGGTAAGAGCGATGATTTCCCATACAGAAAACGTAATCGCCAACCTGGATGTCGTTCACCTCATTGCCCACTAATTCCACTTCAAAAACAGCGGCATAGCCTACGCTGCGCGGGAAACCGCTTGTCGCCTGGTAGGCGCTTGCTAACTCAGTGCCGGCGCTAATCAACGTTACGATACTCCGTCCAGCCAGTTCATCAGGAGCTAGTGGTTTAGATTCCCTTTCAACGGTTTGTAGTTCTGCCTTTTGGTGTCCCGTAATACGGACGGCATAGTCTTTTTGCTTTGTCATAATGTCAATCCTTCTTTAATCTTGGTGTCCAAATCTGTTACTGGGTGTCTCAGAAATTCGTCAACTAAATGTGTTCTTCATGCCTTATGTTCCAGTGTGTGTCTCACAGTCTAACTGAGCTAAGTAGTAAGTTACGACTTCGTAATCCGCAACGTCCAAGTATCTCTCTGCAGTGGATTATTCGCCTTAAACACAATACGAATGAGGCGATTCCCCCAGATGCGCTTCAGGTTGCCGTCTTCGATGACTATCTCTTCAGCGGATGCGGTCAATTTATCCGCGTCATAATGAAGTTGAGCCGTTCCAGAGGGGCTGCCATCGGGAAGTTCCGAGGCTTTGAGTGTGATTAAGCCGCCATCTTCCAACAGAACGTCACAGACTGTGAGAAGATTGAGTCTAAGGTCGCCAGAAATGCCTTTGAGGTCATAAGCATCGGTAATGGTGACGTCTGTGCCTCGGTTGAGTGTAACAGTGCGCATCCACGTGTTGATACCGGCTGCTTCAGAATACGCCCCAGCAATGTCCAGGGCAAGTTGAGCTATCTGATTGTCAACTCGGTAGGTGACGTTTCGGGCAGCGTATTCGCGCCCGGGCGCTTGCTGTTTCCCGTTGACAGTGGGCAAGCTGTGATAGGATGACTGCATGGTCCAGATTTCGTAGCGTCTGGAACTGAAGGTTTTAGCCGTATAGGTTTCGACTCCGACATCGACTAGGACAGGCAACCCATCGACGTAGACAATGACGTTACCGACATCATTGTGATTGTGACTCTCGGCGTTATGTCCACCCTTGGCGGCAACAAAAAGGCCTTTTGACGTCCCTTCATTATCACGCGCAACCATGACCTGGATTTCGTCGAGCCAGACGTCGCGTGGCAGAGGCGGAGTAGCCTCGGCTTTGAACACCTCTTCCAGTGAAAATAGGACCGGGAGTAGACGGCCGATGCTATCGGTGATACCGTTGTTCTGAATGTCATGTTTGTGAGCCGACCAAGCGCCCAGAGCCATCATTTGCGGGTCATTGATGCGTTTGCCAAAGCCGTATACCAAAACAGGCGGGGTAAGCATGGCCGGAGCATCGGCGAAGTTGACGAAATATCGGTCGTGGATTTGTATCCGGTAGATAAATTTGCCGATGTTCTGGATAAGAGGTTTATCGTAGATGTTGATGTGGCCACCGGTGGCACTATAGAGCAGTTCGAGGCAATCGTAAAGTGAGGCTCCAGCCCAGCCCCAATAGCCAGGACCTTCATCACAGCCGCCGTCTTTCGGATAGTGGTCGATGAAGTTATCAAGCGCTCTCATGGCTTTGGCGACCAATTTGAGGCGGCGCTCCTCGTCCGCTTCAATCAGTAGATTTGAGGTGAGCCAGTTGGAGCAGATCCAAGGGTTCCAATTATTCACTCGTTGTCCGCCGAAGCCCATCCAACTGAAGTCATCGCGTTCAAGTAGGGGCGTAAGGATGCGGCGGTCGATTTCGAGTTCGATGCGTGATACGATAAGAGGGGAGACGGCGTCGAGCTTCGCACCAAGGAGATAGACGGTCCATGCGAGTAAGGCGGAGGTTTCAGCGGCGAAGAGGTCAACGATGGGTTCGGTCACATCGGGCAGACCGTAGCCTGCTTTCTGCGGACCGAGATGAGCGGATACACCCCAGAAGGACTCTTCGCAGATTGCCCAGACGCCGTTGACAATATCGTCCAGGAACCGACCTTTTCCTTCCATACACTCGGCAATGACGAGATTAACCAAGATACGTCGTCGCTCGAAGCTGACCGACTGATAGCGGTCGCGATTGCCATCGCGTA
>DTYX01000123.1 GCA_012961655.1 Candidatus Poribacteria bacterium | reverse complement strand
TCACCTTTGAGAATCTCTGAAAATTCTGTAAATTTTCATTGCAAGTTAGTGCGCTATATGATATACTTTTTATTTCGGCATCTTCGAATTCAACTTTTTCAAAAAGGGAGGTGATCTCTTCCAAGCAATAGTTAGTTTTTGATTTAATTTTGGGATAATCATTTTTGTAATTATCCAATTTTTAGTCAAAACTCAAGAATTGCGTGGTTTCCATGAAACTTTGGGGCGGTAGATTTTCAAAAGACCTTAGCGTTGAAACTGAAAATTTTACGGAAACGATAGATGTTGATAGTCGTATGGTGTTGTATGATATCTGGGGCAGTCAAGCGCATGCTATTATGCTCGCTCACCAACAGATTATCTCTCTGGATGATTTACGTCAGATATTGACCTGGTTGGGAAAAGCGAAGGAAGATTTTCTTAGCGGCAAGCTGGAGTTAAAACGAGAGTTGGAAGACGTCCACATGAATGTCGAAACTTATCTAATTGAGGGCGCTGGACGCGAATACGGCGGTAAGTTGCATACGGCAAGGTCACGAAACGACCAGGTTTTAGTGGATGCACGATTATATATCCGCGAGCAGATTCTGGATACTCAGGAATTATTGTGTCAACTTGCTAAAACCTTTCTCGAAATTGCGGAAGCACATGTAGAAACTGTGATGCCTGGTTATACTCACACGCAACATGCGCAACCTATTACGCTCGGTTTCTGGGCGACTGCGTATGCGAGTATGTTTCTACGTGATTTGAAACGTTTGGACGCGGCTTACGCTAATGTTAATACGAATCCTCTTGGCGCGTGCGCTCTTGCGGGGACGTCATTTCCAATAGAGAGAAATCTGACGACGAGACTACTGGGTTTTGACGATATCCACGAACACGCTTTAGATGTGATAAGTTCTCGAGATTTTATTACCGAGACTCTCTTTGCGTTAGCTCAGTTGATGTCCAATCTATCAAGATTATCCGAAGAGATTGTCTATTGGAGCGCTTACGAGTTCCGCATGATTGCCGTAGACGATGCTTATGCATCGGGTAGTTCGATAATGCCCCAGAAGAAGAATCCTTGCGTGGCAGAATTGATTCGCGGCCGGACGGGCAGGATTTATGGCGCCCTGCAGGAACTTTTGATTAATCTGAAAGGTCTGCCGATGGGTTACAACCGAGACCTGCAAGAGGATAAACCGCCGCTTTGGGAGGCTTTCGATGTCGTGCAAGCGTGTTTGTCGATTCTCAAAGGAATGTTGGCTACACTTGAAATCAATGAAAAACGGATGGCGGAATTAGTTAGCGCCAATTTTGCTACAGCTACTGAGTTGGCAAATTTTCTCGTTCGCGAACGCGGATTATCCTTTCGTAAGTGTCACGAAATAGTGGGTAGCATCGTTGGTGAATTGTCATCTTCAGGCTTGACTTTTAGCAATTTACAAGAGACCCAGAATTTGCTTAAATTAAAAGATATTGAGATTTCTATTCCAGAACTAAAATCCATTCTTGACCCTAAATTTGCCGTTTTAAATAACAAAAGTCGGGGTGGCGCCTCTCCTGAAGAGGTCAAACGTATGTCCACTGACCTTGATAAACATTTATCGCGCATTGAAGCGAAAATCTCTCAGAAACGGGGACAGATTAACGTTGCTCGGGAATTAACCGATGATGTTATTGAAGCAGCATTATCAAGAGCGGATATTCGCGCCAAAATTCAAGAGATTTGCCTGGTGTGATATTTTCGGAATATTGAATAATGAAATTACTAATAAAAGAAGGTGAAACTCGGTTATAAAGACTTTTGGTTATACTGATACTTTTGCAATTTTCGTGAAACCTACGGCACGTTGGCTCTTTAAGTAAGTTCGAAAGTTCTTTAAACTTTTACCAATTAAG
>DTYX01000122.1 GCA_012961655.1 Candidatus Poribacteria bacterium | reverse complement strand
TATCCCGGCTCGAATATCAAGCCAGTTTGTCGCTTTGTATAGCAGCGCGGATTTTGGAGAAAAGTGGCTTCCCCAGATTGAATGATAATCAAGACGTGCTGCGCCAAGTAAAGAAAAGGGGCCTACGGACGATTCGTCCTGAATGTAGATGCTCTCCAGATGTTGGTCTTTGTCAATGTCCGGACTTTCTTCTTCAAGTTTTTGCTGGAGTTTCTCATAGAGAATTTCGGTTCCCAGTGTAAAAGTGTGCCTATCGGTAAATTTCCTTAACCATTGAACCTCTCCCCGGTATTTATCCGCATCTGAAATAGTGGCATCTTCTGAACCGCCTACGTGGGTTTTGTCGCGGGACTGAACCCCGTATCCCTTCACCACGATATCGGAGGTGTTGCCCACTCCAACTTTTCCCTTCAATCCGAAATCAAACTTCTCCTCATCTCGCGCAGATAAGTCCTCATGATAGTAGCCTCCCCTTAAAATGAAGTTATTGCGTGAGTCTCTTTGGTAGCCTAATTTTGCGAAGAGATTTTCGGATTTATACCAGTTCCTTTCTCTTTCTTCCCCTTCGGTTCGATTTCTGTCGAAAGAAAACAGATATCCAAAATCACTCACACTGGCACTGTGACTCAATGTAATAATTTTGGCTTCGTGACTTCCCATAGAGACGCCCGCACTAACGGTAGGCTTCAACGGAAACGACCTGGTAATCACATTAACCACTCCTCCGATAGCATCACTGCCGTAGAGCACGGAAGAGGGTCCCTTGACTACTTCGACCCGTTCGATGAGTTCCGCTGGGATTTGTGTCAGGGGGAATCTGCCTTCGATTCGTTCTCCGTCCAGGAGCGTTAGAGTATATCCCGCAGGTAACCCCTGAACGCGAAGTTTTTCATTTTCCATGGGACCATAGGATTTGTAAAAGTGAAGCCCAGCAAGCTGTTCTATCGCTTCCCCGGCATTCAGAGCGTTGTATTTTTTTATCTGCTCTCTGTTTACCAAATCCGCGGGGATAGGCGTCCCATCAAGCGAGCGTTCCGTCTTTGTAGCGGTTACCAATATCTTATCCAATAGCACTTCGGATGCGCTCAGTTTGAAATCGACGGTTACTTTCCGGTTCGATGATACTTTTATCACCTTCGTCTCTTTTTTGTAGCCGGCCATTGTGGCTACGATTTCAAATTTTCCAGCGGGCACATTGGAGATGAAGTATCTGCCCTGGCTGTCGGTGACGCCTTTTAGATAGGTTCCCTTGAGAATAATTTTTACATTGGACAGAGCGTGTCCCGTTTCGATATCGACAACACTTCCCTCGATTAATCCTGAAGATGTTGTCTGCCCGATACCCGGCAAAGCAATGATTATGATAAGCCACAGAATTAAGGGCGCAGACACAGCTCCCATTTTGTTAATCATGTTTGACCTCCTTTTTAGATAGTGAGTGAGTGAATCAAGTAGCGGCGAATTGCCAATTCGCCCTACAACAAACACTTACTCACCTGCTCACTCTCTCACTTTAAGTTTGGGCTTCCATCAGGTTGGTAAACGTACTTAATAGTCACAAAACCGCTGATGCCTTCCTTATCGTAGTAATCGAGGAACTGCATCTTCGCATATTTCCCATCAGCCGTCTTAACCGCAAAGACTTCATTTTTCGAGGTAATGACCGGGGGCATTTCTTTAGTTATATTGTACCAATCTTTTATCTCAGGGTTACCGCTGTATTCGACGGGCTCTCCGTGTCCTTCCTTTACCAGTACCGTGTCAACGACGTAACCGCTTGTTGGGGCGGTATCAAAGGAGTCAAAGTCTATCACTCCCATGTTTTTCGCTCCGCCTTTCCCAGGGCCGCTCGTACCACAGTTGACCTGTACTTGCAGGCGGTGGAAAGCAAGGTCCCAGCCAGTGGATGTTGCCGGGTCAGTTGCTGTCACAGGACCGCCTGATGCAAAACTGAAATATGTCCAGACGTCCGCCTCTTTGCTGGAAGCGTCTACCATATATTCAACCACCCTTAACGGCAACGCGCCAGACACACCATCTATCTCTTCATTTTCCTCCTCTTCACCGCAGCCATAGAAAAAAATAAAGCATGCGAGTAGAAGAGAGACACAGATTGATTTGTAAAATAATTGTTTCATTTATTATTTTCCTCCCAGATATTTTTCTTGCTAATACTAATATTGTATAATTAATGTGTTATTACGAGATTTTTCATGATGAATAATTTGTTTGCCTTAATATGGCGGCAAACGATAGAAAGAAGGTGGGATTTGCAATCTCGCCGCTTGTCCCGATGAGATTACTTGTTCCGCCTTTTTTTAGCTAAGTGTCTCCGAAAACCTACTGATACTTATGAAAATGCAAACGAGCTCTTACCCTCTTGCCCTCTTGCCCTCTTGCCCTCTTGCCCCTTTGCCCTTTTGCCCTCTTGCC
>DTYX01000121.1 GCA_012961655.1 Candidatus Poribacteria bacterium | reverse complement strand
TCTGTCTACACCCGTTGAATCTACATTCTGACATTGTTTGATGAAACATTTTTCGTGAAACGTGATGCGTGAAACTCCACGAAGGCGCCGGAGAATTACGTTTCAGACAAAATCCCGTAGCAGTTGACGGAGTTTATCCTAAGTGAAGCAAAGGAATGGTTGGAAGAATGGAAGGATGGAATAGCGCCATCCAACCATCCATCCTTCCTGCCCCGCATCTTCCCAATTTTGATAATTTACTACACTCTGCGATAAATAGAGCGTAAATCTTTACATCTCAAACCTTCGCACTTCAATCCGGCTCATGTCGCTGATACCGGCATGATAGCGCGTATCCGCCAATTGACGGTGGCGTTCAGGCGGAATCTCTCTGGAGGTTTTGCAGTTCTTAAGGTAGATGTCCAGCGCAACCACATCCGCTGCGACTGGGTCAGTGCCGAATATGAGGCTTTTCTGAAAGAATTGTGGACCGCGCGTCTCTTCGCCGAAGCGCAAGGCGTCCACGATGATAAGGTGGCTCATATATCCGAATTGTGGGACAATCACTGAGCCGGCGGTCTCCATTCCGTTGGGATGATGCGGGGCCGGTCCCTCCTTGCACATCGTGGCGTAGTGTTTGACCACGCCTGACACTCCCGCAATGCGGTGGCTCTTAAGCGTGGGCGTCATGACAAGCGAGGTGAAGGGCATCGTGGGAAAACGAGCGGGAATACGATAGATTTGATTGTCCATCACCTCTTGAGGAATCTCCGCTTCTTTCAGTCCCCCGCGCACCGCGTCAACCCATGACTTGGGAAGGCCGGAATAGTGCGCCAGTGTCATCTTCTTCGGCGACGCCAACTTGATGCCGCGCATGACCTCCACCACCACTTCCGGAGGGTTCGCCAACCATGTGCCCGCGTCCGCGAGGACGACATTATCGCTCGCCTTGATGAAGGTCTGCCACGCTTTTGCAACATCGCTTTTGCCCGCTAATTCAGTGATGCCTTTCTCCATCATGCGTCGCAGCGCCTCTGTGTTGAGCGGCTTATCCTTATCGATTACCTCCGAGGAGGTAACCACCACTACCTCTGTTTTTTTCTCTTCCTCAGATTCAGCCAGAGCCTGCCCTCCAGCAAAGCGAAGGGATGGCAATGACATCCCCAAAGTCGCACCGCCGACCGCTAAAGCCGTCCGCTTTAGAAACTCTCGACGACTCTCTGATGATGAATTAACTCTGTTTTCTCGCATCGATTTTGCGCCTCCTTAATTCTTATGATTCATCTGTTCGTAGGTTTAATAGATATTTTACCATTTTTCCCTATCCTCATGCCAATGAAAATTTCACCTTGTACAAATTTCCCAGAAACCCGTTCTCTCTGAGAAAAACGGGTTTTTGATTGATTTGCCCGAATTTTTGCAAATTCGGCTACAAAAGTAATGACAATTATCGAACATTTATGTTAAAATTTAACATGAATTCGCTGTGAATCCGCATTTCCTTTCGGCATCAAAATGATGGAGGAAGAGATGTCCACAATCCGTTTGGGGATTTTTATTATATTCAGCTTACTTATCAGCCTCAATGGCGAAGCCGCGCTTGACATCGGTGTCAGCGCTTTAGACGGTAATCCGGCTGCCGGCGTAAAGGTTCAATTGTTTAAAGGGGATATTGAACCCAGCAGCGATGTGGAACCGGTCAAACCGCCCAGACCAAGAGCGGATGGTTTGGTCGGATTTGAAACGAACGCTGATGGCAAGGTCAGCGTAAACGTCCCATCGGGCGAATATACTGTCGTCGCGTTTTCATCTCGAGACGCATACAAGTTTGTATTGATGGAAAAAGTTACTGCGCCGGGGCGGGTTCATCTATCCGCGGCGGATGGCGCGCCTGTCACCGTGACGGC
>DTYX01000120.1 GCA_012961655.1 Candidatus Poribacteria bacterium | reverse complement strand
CGCGGTTACTTCGTGAACCGCTTCCCTTCGGTCACCGACGCCTTCGTCTTACGGCATCTCGACTACAAGCATCACAATTTATTTCACAGTGTAGTTACTTTCTCACAAGATGATAGGTATGGTAAAAGAAGAGGAGGATGAAATTAAATGAGAGTAACCAGGGATGGCCTTAGAGAACTATCCATAGATGATATCCGAAACAATATTAAGCGTTATGAAAAATACGCGAAGCCGGAATTTCATATTCCATCCATTCCCATTAATCTTAATCTTGTGCTAAACTTGATTAAAGTCAACTTTTTCGCTTCGTAGATTTTATAAGTATCTGTCCAGATTTCCGGAAGTCTAACGGGAAAAACTCGGTTTCTGATTTCAAAACGTAGGAGATTATAATGGCAAAAATAGACAATGTAATTAGAGTAGGCGCAATCGGCCCTGGCGGCGCTGGAAGAGGCAACACTCTGGGAATGGCAAGCCTTCCAGGAGTAGAGATTGTTGCAGCAGCCGATGTCAATAAAAGAAGCCTCGATGCACTAGAAAAAGGACTCAGTGAAAGAGTAAAGGGTTATAAAGCCGGCGGTTTCAAGAGATACATAGGCGAGTATGAATATATCACGATGATAGACAAGGAAGACCTCGATATAGTCGGAGTCTTTTCGCCTCACACTCTGCATGACATTCATGTCAAATACGCCCTTCGAAACGACATGAACGTAATCGTCGAAAAACCGATGGCGTGCGTTGTAGGAGATGCCATCCTGATGCATAAAATCGCCATGTCGCGCGGTTTACATCTTGTCGGCGGCTATCAGCGGCACTACAGCGATGTCTACGTCACCGCCAGAGATATCGTCAGAAGCGGAAAAATCGGCGAATTGAAGAAATTCGAAGTATATCTCGCACAGAGGTGGTCCGGCGGTGGATGGCGCGGCGACCCCAGATTCTCTGGAGGCGGCCAGCCAAACGATTCCGGCAGCCATATCCAGGATATATTTATGTGGATTACTGGCTTGCTTCCAAAAACTGTTTACGGCACTACTTCTAACAAATTCGAACACGACGATGGCAGAATCGAAGAGAGACCAATTGAGATAGACTGCGACACTGAAGTGGCACTGGAAAATGGCGCGGCCGGAACTGTAAAAATTGTCGGAAATACCAAAGTCGGTTTTGAAGAATGGATAATATTCGAGGGCGACGAAGCAACGCTTGAAATCAAAAAGGAAATGCGTCTCATCCCCAAAGGAGGCGAACCTCAAGAAGTTCCACGAAAGATACTAAAAGGATATCCGAAGAGCAAAGTTGACCAAATCGTCGGTCTGGTGAGAGGCGACTATTCCGTCAACTACACCTCGGGCATAAACGGTATCCGTACCAGTTGGCTGACGAACGCCATCATCCAAAGCGGCAAAGGACCTGAGGAAAAGAATACCATCGACTGCGATGAATTGATAGAAAAGGAAGGATTCAGCAGGCAATTTGTCAAAGACCTTATCGCAGAATCGGAACAGAAAAATATGTTGTAAAGATGTCCTCAATTTGAGGGGTGTGCATAAATCGTCCTCGTGGGGCAGATTTCCTAATCTGCCAGAGGGACGATTGCAGGTTAGAAACCTGCACCACGATTGAATCTATCCATAATTATGCACACCCTTCAGGTATTTAGCGGACGCCATTGAAGATGTTGTTACGGCAAAGCTTATGAAAGCATGTTTATGTTTGGTAGGCGTTTTTGTGGCTGAAGAACATAATGCTGCCTTGCTCTTTACAAATCACGTTTTGCCTATAGCAGAAAAACCTCAAAAAGAACAACTTATGGCATTGATGCCAGATGTTCAAGGCATCGAATGGTTCTATATTCCATCGCGCTGGAGGAAGATAATGGTACGGTATGGGTACGAGAATATAGGCTGAAATTTGACAATACCACCTTGAGATAGGGAGTGTAAATCATGCAAGTGCTTACTGTCATTGAGCTTGAAGCCTTGATTGAAGTATACAAGTCTGAGGGAATTCCCACTGACGACTT
>DTYX01000119.1 GCA_012961655.1 Candidatus Poribacteria bacterium | reverse complement strand
TTTATGCCAACACAGCTCACTGGACTCCCCCGAGTGGCATGAATCTGTTCTGGCGTCGCGGGAGCAAGAACGTATTGCAGGCAAACAGCAAGCGATGGACTGGGATACAGCGAAAGAGCAAATCTGCCAGAAAATTAAATGAAGATAAAAATATTACCGGCTGCCAATGATGATTTATTTAATTACGGTCTCTGATTTTATCCAGGTCAATATCCAAATCGATTTTCCCTTTATATTTCTTGATATCAGAGGTTTTTAATTTTCTAGCCAATGCCTCTCGTGTTCTAATAATGACTCGTGTCTTTGTGGCTGTGTGAGTTAGCTTCATGGGCTCATTCAATATATTCGGGTAATTCAGACGTGGTTCTCATCGGCACCTTCTAAGCAATGCATGCGATGTTAGTCTTCTATGTATATCTTTTCAACGAGCCTGCAATAGCAACAAAGATAGCGAGGCTGAAAAGCGTAGAGTTTCCCGGCATACTTTGGTTACCTGCTAACCTCGGTAGTAGCGCCATATTTTGAGGGCTATAGTATGACTAACACCAGCCAGAACTCTGATGAAAAGAGATCGTGCTATCTGGAGTGATTAAAAGGCAAAGGAATACGTCTGATGTATATCTGGGCGTCTGATACAAAGCGGCAAGTTTTTGCTGAGGAGATGTGCAGGCAGTTGGCATTGACCGAAGAAATTATGGATGAAGAAGAGGCACTTGGCTTTATTGAATCTGCTTTTGACTGGGGCGGATAGTACAGCGTGAATATCATTACTGTTATCGCGCCTTGAATCCGTATCCAGATTACCACGCCAGATTGAGCAAATCAGATTGATACTCAGAAGCAAAAGGTAGTTCGTAAGTCGGCTATTCGATGCGGCATTACAGTAGCCAAAAGGATAAAAGCAACGGGCACAAAAAACCCCGGATTCATCACTGATTCAAAAGATCAGGAGAGGAAGGAGCCGGGGACTGTATTTTCACAGTAGGGATAGTCACTCTTAAATGAAAGCAAACCATATTGCCCTACGCAGCTGCTTGTTAAAAGTACTTTTCTTAGTACGTTTATCTTGGCTTGTGGTTACCTAACCGCTGTTGATGTTAGGCTCTATTATATAGACTTCTTTAAGCGGCGGGAGCATAAGTGTCTTTTGCGTCAATCATTAAGATTTTAGGTGCATAAACCGCCACTCCGGATTCTGATAAAATTGTCCATGAGCGTCGTCCATCATCTCCATTCGGATCATTTTTCCACATTTTCCCAAATGTAACTAATCGGATTATTCCGGCTTGCACTAACTCCCCAGCACAACGCGAACAGGGAAATTTTGTGACATATGCGATACAATTTTTTGTGGGCATGCCGGTTCGAGCCGCGTTACAAATTGCATTTGCTTCTGCGTGAACAGTCCATCGTAATTTTTCCTTATCATCATTAATGCGTGTTTTATCATCGCTCACACGTCTAGGGAGTCCATTATAGCCTGTCGAAACAATAGTATTCTCACTATCGACAAAAACCACTCCGACCTTGCTGTCATCTCTTGAACGGGAAGCAACTTTCTCCGCAATACTATAAAAGTATTCATCCCAGCTTTCTCGCGGAAATTTTATCTCAGATAGCGTTTCAGCACCCATTTTCCTCTCCAAATATAAATTTGAACATATACGTTATATCGGCAAGGTGAGGAAATACTTAAACGTATCGATAGCCCGGTTATCGCCTCTCTATCTCTAGCCAGGTAGGGCGGATAAGCGCAGCGCCATCCGCCATTAC